>NZ_JBMFOO010000011.1:0-44625 GCF_049969575.1 Thermodesulfovibrio sp.
AAAAGGAATCTGCAACGAATGGTATTTCAAGTAGATTTTAAATGAGGCAATTCGAGCTATTGTCATAAATAAAAAATTTTGATATACTTATTAAAAAATTTCAAAACAAAAGGAGGTAAAAAAATGTCATTAATTTTATGGTTCAACCAGATAGGAATAAAGGATATTCCAATTGTAGGCGGTAAAAATGCATCTTTAGGAGAAATGTTAAGAAATCTTACACCAAAAGGCATTAATATTCCAGATGGATTCGCAGTCACTGCAGAAGCCTATAAATACTTTATAAAATCAAATAATCTTGAAGAACCTTTGAAAGAAATTCTTTCTACTTTGGACAAATCAAATCTTGAAGAACTTAAAAATAAAGGTAAAAAAATAAGAAAACTCATTCTTCAGGGTAAAATGCCTGAAGATTTGAAGCAGGCAATTATTAAAGCTTACAAGGAAATGGAGGAAAAATATGGAAAAGATGTTGATGTGGCAGTTCGTTCAAGCGCAACAGCTGAAGACCTTCCTGATGCATCCTTTGCAGGACAACAGGAGACCTATTTAAACATTAGAGGTGCTCAAAATGTGGTAGAAGCAGTGCAAAAATGTTTCGCTTCACTTTTTACAGACAGAGCAATTTCATACAGAATTGACAAAGGTTTTGATCATTTTTCAGTATACCTTTCAGCAGCTGTTCAAAAAATGGTTCGTTCTGACAAAGCCTCCTCTGGAGTAATGTTTACTCTTGATACAGAAACAGGATTTAAGGATGTGGTATATATTACAGGCTCATGGGGATTAGGTGAGTACGTTGTTCAGGGTATAGTAAACCCAGATGAATTTTATGTTTTTAAACCCACATTAAAAGAAGGATACAGAGCAATAATATCGAAAAAAATTGGAGCAAAGCAGCAAAAACTAATATATGGAGAAAATTCTAAAAAACCTACAAAAGGTGTAAAAACAACTCTTGAAGAAAGACAAAATTTTGTATTAAACGATGATGAAATTTTAACCCTTGCTAAATGGGCAGTAATGATAGAAGAACACTATGGAAAACCAATGGATATAGAATGGGCAAAAGACGGAGATGGAATCTCAGCGGGAACTGGACAGCTTTTTATTGTTCAGGCAAGACCAGAAACAGTTCATTCTTTAAAGAGAGAAAACTTTTACGAAGTTTATGAACTTAAAGGACAAGGAACTGTGCTTTGCACAGGACTCGCTATAGGAAACAAGATAGGTCAGGGTAACGCCTGTATAATAAAAGAACCTTCCCAGATTCATCTCTTTAAACAAGGTCAGGTTCTTGTTACAGATATGACAGATCCGGACTGGGAACCAATAATGAAGGCTGCTGGAGCAATTGTTACAAATCGTGGAGGAAGAACATGTCATGCTGCCATAGTATCCCGTGAACTTGGTATTCCATGCGTTGTAGGTGCAGGAAATGCTACAGAAGTGATAAAGAATAATGAACCAATAACCATTGATTGTTCCAAGGGCGAGGAAGGAAAGGTCCTTCAGGGGATTATTCCCTATAAAGTAAAAAGAATTGACCTTACAATTTTACCAAACACTAAAACGAAGATCATGATGAATGTAGGAATTCCTGAGCAGGCTTTTACTCAAGGTCAAATTCCCTGTGATGGTGTAGGACTCGCAAGAATTGAATTTATAATAAGCTCTCATATAGGAGTCCATCCCTTGGCATTAATTGAGTATCCAAAACTAAAAGAATCCACAGATGCTAAAATTTTAAAAGTTGTTAAAGAAATAGAAAAAAGAACACCAATGTATGAAAACAAGCCAGATTTTTATGTTGACAAACTTGCCCAGGGAATTGCAATGATTGGCGCAGCATTTTATCCAAAGGACGTTATTGTTAGATTTTCAGATTTTAAAACAAATGAATACGCTGGTCTTATTGGTGGTTGGCTTTATGAACCTGTTGAATCAAATCCTATGATTGGATGGCGCGGAGCAAGTAGATACTATGATCCAAAATTTGAACCTGCCTTTGCTCTTGAATGCCTTGCAATCAAAAAAGTTAGAGAGGAAATGGGATTAAAAAATGTAAAGGTAATGATTCCTTTTTGTAGAACTGTTGAGGAAGGCAAAAAAGTTATTGAAGTAATGAGAAAACACGGACTTACTCAGGGACAAGAGGGGCTGGAAGTATATGTAATGTGTGAGATTCCAAGTAATGTAATTCTTGCAGAGGAGTTTGCAAAAATATTTGATGGATTTTCAATTGGTTCAAATGATTTGACCCAGCTCACACTTGGACTTGACAGAGACAGTGCATTAGTTTCTCATATTTATGATGAAAGAAATGAAGCTGTAAAAAGACTTGTAAAACAGGTAATTGAAACAGCGAAAAAATACGGTAGAAAAATTGGAATATGTGGACAGGCACCAAGCGATTTTCCAGAGTTTGCCGAGTTTTTAGTTGAATGTGGAATAGACTCTATAAGTCTAATTCCAGACACGGTTCTTAAAACAAAGCTTCTTGTAGCAGAAAAAGAAAAACAGTTAAAAAATAAATATTGACAAAATTTTTCAGATTTTGTATGCTTAATTTATCAATAGTTACCCTCCTGAAGGGTTGAGTATTTTATAAAAGTGAAAAAATCCTTAAAAAATCCATAATTGAGGTAATGTAATGGAAAACAATAATATTCCGATTTCTATTTCTGAACTAAAACAGAAAAAAATTCCTGAACTTATGGAGATGGCAACTGCTCTTCACATTGAAAATGCCACCTCTATGAAAAAACAGGACCTTATTTTCGCAATACTTCAGAGTCAGATTGAAAAAATTGGAACTGTTTATGGTTCAGGGGTGCTTGAAATTCTTCCTGATGGATTTGGTTTTTTAAGAAGTCCTGATTACAGTTATCTGCCAAGTCCTGATGACATTTATGTATCTCCATCACAGATTAGAAAATTTGGCTTAAGAACAGGAGACCTCATTACAGGCCAGATAAGACCTCCAAAGGAAAATGAAAGATACTTTGCTCTCCTTAAGGTTGAAACAATTAATGGTAAGCAGGTTGAAGAAATCATTAACAGACCTCTTTTTGATAACCTAACTCCATATTATCCCACTAAAAAAATTAATCTTGAATATGATCCAGCGGATTATTCTACAAGAGTTATGGATTTACTCACCCCTGTTGGAAAAGGTCAGCGCGGATTAATTGTTGCTGCTCCAAGAACAGGTAAAACAATGCTACTTCAGTCAATTGCAAAGGCAATAAAGAAGAATCATCCTGAGATATATTTAATTATCTTGCTTATTGATGAAAGACCAGAAGAAGTTACTGACTGGCGCAGACAGGTTACAGGCGCAGAAATAATAAGCTCTACTTTTGATGAGCCTGCTCAGAGACACTGTCAGGTTTCAGAAATGGTTATAGAAAGAGCAAAAAGACTTGTAGAAGAAGGGATTGATGTTGTAATATTACTTGATAGTTTGACAAGACTTGCAAGGGCATACAATGCTATTACCCCAGCTTCTGGAAAAGTTCTCTCTGGAGGGCTGGAGGCAACCGCTCTTCAGAAGCCAAAAAGATTTTTTGGTACAGCAAGAAATATTGAAGAAGGCGGTTCTTTAACAGTAATTGCCACAGCACTTGTTGAAACCGGAAGCAGAATGGATGATGTTATTTTCGAAGAATTTAAAGGCACTGGCAATATGGAAGTTCACCTTGACAGAAAACTTGCTGATAAAAGAATTTTCCCGAGCATTGATATTGGTGCTTCTGGTACAAGAAAGGAAGAACTTCTTGTGCCTCCTGATGTTTTAAATAAAGTGTGGATTTTAAGAAAGGTATTAAGTACGTTAAGTCCTATTGAAGCAATGGAGTTTTTACTGAGTAAACTCAAAGGAACAAAATCCAATAAAGAATTTCTTGAGATGATGAACAAATGATGAAAACAGAAAACTACTGTTTTGTCTGTGGAAAGCAAAATCCGAAAGGTTTGAAAGCGGTTTTTAACCATGTTAATGGAAAATCTTACACAGAAATTATTCTTGAACAAGAGTATCAGGGTTACAGTGGAATAATTCATGGTGGGATTATTGCAGCGCTTCTTGATGAAGCCTGTGTTTATGCTGCAAATTCTTTAGGATTTAATACAGTTACAGCAGAGTTAAAAATAAGATTTAAAAATCCTGCAGCACCAAAAGAAAAATTGATTGTACAGGCAGAGGCAAATCATGTAAAATCAAAACTAATTGAAGCAAAAGCATGGATAAAAGATAAGCAAAATAAAATTATAGCAGAAGCAGAAGGAAAGTTAATAATAAAGGAAAAGACAAAGTGATTATAAGATTTTACAGAAAAAGTGCTTTATCAACCTATCAAACAATCCAACTTCTTAATCGTATACACTCAGAAATCTCTACTGAGATTAAAAATATTGAAACAGAATTTTGTTATAATCTTCTGATAACTGAAGAGCTTTCTAAGGATGAATTAGCTATCCTTAGATGGCTTTTATCTGAGACCTTTGAGCCAGAGAATTTTTCAGAAAAAAGCTTCCTCAGTCCAGACAATGGGATGATATTTGAAGTAGGACCCAGACTTAATTTTTCAACTGCCTGGTCAACATGTGCTGTTTCTGTGTGTCACAGCATCGGAATAAAAAAAATTCAGAGAATAGAGCGTTCACGAAGATATAAACTTACTCCTACAGTTCCGAATTTTTCTGAAGAGGCTTTTTTAAACATGATTCATGATAGAATGGTTGAATGTCCATATCCAGAACCCTTGAAAGACTTCTGTCACGGAATAACTACAAAACCTGTAAGAGAAGTGCCTGTCTTAGAAAAGGGAAGAAAAGCACTTGAAGAAATAAATAACGAACTTGGTTTTGGCTGGGATGAATGGGATATAGAGTTTTATTTAAAACTTTTTAGAGATAAATTAAAAAGAAATCCAACTGATGTAGAATGTTTTGATCTTGCCCAATCAAATAGTGAACATTCAAGACACTGGTTTTTTAGAGGAATTTTAATTATTGATGGTAAACCCGTAGAACGCTCACTTTTTGATATAGTTAAAGAGCCCTTACAGAGAAATCCAAAAAATTCTGTAATAGCCTTTAAAGACAACTCAAGCGCTATATATGGAGCAAAAATAAGTTATCTAAAGCCTGAAAAACCTATAAAACCTTCAAAATTCAAAATAGAAAAAAATCTTTATCATTTAATTTTTACTGCAGAAACCCACAATTTTCCAACTGGAGTGGCTCCATTTCCAGGTGCTGAAACAGGAACTGGTGGCAGAATCCGTGATGTTCATGCAACTGGTAAAGGTGCTTTGCCGATTGCAGGAACTGCTGCTTATTGTGTAGGAAATCTTCAAATTCCAGGATATGAGCTTCCCTGGGAGGATAAAACTTTTCAGTATCCCGTAAATCTTGCAAAACCTCTTCAGATTGAAATTGAAGCAAGTAATGGTGCTTCTGACTACGGGAATAAATTTGGTGAACCTGTGATTGCTGGATTTACTCGTTCTTTTGGGATGAGAATGCCTCATGGAGAAAGAATTGAATGGGTAAAACCAATAATGTTCACTGGTGGAATTGGTCAGATAATGGATATACATAAAGAAAAGGACCCACCTCAAAAGGGAATGTATGTTGTAAAAATTGGTGGTCCTGCATACAGAATTGGGATAGGTGGTGGAGCTGCTTCTTCTGTTTTATCAGGACAACTTAGTGAAGATCTTGACTTCAATGCTGTTCAGCGTGGGGATGCTGAAATGGAAAATAAACTCAACAGAGTTGTCCGTGCCTGTGTTGAACTTGGGAGCAAAAATCCTATTGTAAGCATTCATGATCAGGGTGCTGGTGGAAACTGTAATGTTGTAAAGGAACTCGTTTATCCTGAAGGAGCAAAGATTGATATAAGAAAAGTTATTCTTGGAGATGAAACTCTTTCAGTTCTTGAAATATGGGGAGCTGAATATCAGGAAAATGATGCATTGTTAATAAAAAAAGAAAATGCTAACCTTTTTAAAACTCTTTGTGAAAGGGAAAGGCTTCCCTGGTCAATTATTGGAGAAGTAACAGGAGATGGGAAACTTATTGTTTATGACAGCAAGGATGGTCAGATTGCTGTAAACTTTGACCTTAAAGATGTTCTTGGAGAAATTCCAAAAAAAGAATTTAAACTTACCCGAGTTGAAAGAAAACTTGAACCCTTAAGACTCCCTGAAAATTTAACAATTCATGAAGCTCTGGATAGGGTTTTGAGAGTTCTTTCTGTTGGTTCAAAAAGATTTTTAACAAATAAAGTGGACCGCTCAGTTACAGGCCTTATTGTGAGACAGCAGTGTGCTGGTCCTGTTCAGCTCACTGTTTCTGATGTATGCGTAGTTGCTCAAAGTTATTTTGATAAAACAGGGATAGCCCATGCAATTGGAGAGCAACCTATAAAAGGACTTATAAATCCAGAGTCAATGGCAAGACTTTCAGTAACTGAGGCACTTACAAATATTGTATGGGCAAAAATTACAAGCCTTGAAGACATAAAATGTTCAGCTAACTGGATGTGGGCAGCAAAACTTCCTGGTGAAGGGGTGCGTCTCTACAGAGCTGCTCAGGCAATGGCAGAACTAATGATAAAACTCGGCATTGCTATTGATGGAGGCAAAGATTCTCTTTCAATGGCTGCAAAGATAAAAACAAATGAGACAGTTGAAGTCGTCAAATCTCCTGGAACTCTTGTAATTTCAGCATATGCTCCCTGTCCTGATATAAACAAGGTAATAACTCCTGATATAAAACATCCAGGGGAAAGCGTAATTCTTTTTATTGACCTGAGTCCTGGCAAAAAAAGACTGGGTGGTAGTGCTTTAGCTCAATGTTTTAACCAGATTGGCAGTGAATGTCCTGATCTTGAAGATCCTGCGCTTTTAAAAAGAGCTTTTCAAGTAGTCCAGAATTTAATTGATAAAAACCTGATACTTTCAGGCCACGACCGCTCAGATGGAGGTCTGATTGTAACTTTGCTTGAGATGGCTTTTTCAGGCAGTGCAGGTTTATTAATAGAAGTAAATTCTTCTGAGCTTGAAATTGAAAAAAATCTGTTTCTTATTTCAGAACTTTTCAATGAAGAACCAGGGGTTGCTATAGAAGTTGATCTTAAAAAACTCAAAAAAGTAAAAGAAATACTTGCTAAACAAAATCTTCCCCATTACGAGATTGCAAAAACCATAAAAGAAGACAGAATCATTATCAAGCAAGAAAACAAAATTGTCTTTGATGAGCCCATGACCAAACTAAGAGATCTCTGGGAAGAAACAAGTCATAGAATTGATATGCTCCAGGCAAATCCTGAATGTGTAAAAGAAGAAAAAAGAGTAATTTATTCAAGAACTGCACCAAGATATACAATAAGCTTCAAACCAGAAAGCACTCCAGTACTGCTGCTTAAAAAAAAGGTAAAGCCTCCTGTTGCTATAATTCGTGAAGAAGGAAGCAATGGAGACAGAGAAATGGCAGCAGCTTTTTATATGGCAGGATTTGAACCATGGGATGTGTGTATGCAGGATTTGATAGATAGAAAGATTTCACTTAGGCAATTTAAGGGAGTTGCCTTTGTTGGAGGATTTAGCTTTGCTGATGTTCTTGACTCTGCTAAAGGATGGGCAGGCTGTATCAAGTTCTCTCATCTTAGAAAAGAGTTTGAAGAATTTTATATGCGTCCTGATACATTTAGCCTGGGAGTTTGCAATGGATGTCAGCTTATGGCACTTCTTGGATGGGTTCCATGGTATGGAATTGAACAAAATCAACAACCCCGTTTTATATGGAATAAATCTGGAAGATTTGAATCCAGATGGGTGAGCATTAAAATCCTGCCTTCTCCATCAATTATGCTCAGTGGCATGGAAGACTCAGTGCTTGGAGTATGGATAGCTCATGGAGAAGGAAGAGCCTATTTCCCTGATGAAAAAATTCTGAATAAAGTAATTGAGAAAAATCTTGCCCCTCTTCGTTATGTTGATGATGATGGAAATATTACAGAAACCTATCCATTTAATCCAAATGGTTCCCCTTTAGGAATAACCGCATTATGCACTGAAGATGGTAGGCATCTTGCGATGATGCCTCATCCAGAGAGAGCTTTTTTACTGTGGCAATGGCCATGGATACCGGAGAAATGGAAAAAATCTATAAAAGCATCTCCGTGGTTAAAAATTTTCCAGAATGCAAGAAGGTGGTGTGATGGGAATGCATAAATTGTTAAAAAACAAAATTACTGAAGCAATTAAAAAACTTGGCTTGTCAGAAATTGATCCTGAAATAGAAATTCCTAAAAATGAAGAATTTGGTGATTTAAGCAGTCCTGTAGCGATGGAGCTTGCAAAACAGTTGAAAAGACCTCCAAAAGAAATTGCTGAAAAATTAATCTCTTTAATAGATAAAGCTTTATTTGAAAACATTGAAATTGCAGGAGCTGGATTTATAAATTTCAGATTTAAAAAGGATTTTATTTTTTCTGAGCTTGAAAGTCTCTTGAATGAAGGTGAAAGATTTTTAACTCAGGATATAGGAAAAGGGAAAAAAGTTCAAATAGAATTTGTCAGCGCAAATCCCACAGGACCTCTTCATCTTGGACATGGAAGAGGAGCAGCACTGGGCAGTGCTCTGGCAAATATTCTCAGAGAAGCTGGATATAATGTTTCCACTGAATACTACATTAATGACGCTGGCAGACAGGTAGAACTTCTTGGTTTGAGTGTTTATGTTGCTTTGCAAAAATTTTTTGGAAAACAAATGCCCATGCCTGAAGAATGTTATAAAGGCGATTACATAAATGAGATTGCAAAAGAAATCTACGAACTTTACGGTAATAGCTTAAAAAATAAAAGCTTTGAAGAAGTTGGTGATTTTTTAATTGATTTTTCCTATAAAAAAATACTCAATGAAATCAAAAAAGACCTTGAAGACTTTGGAATAAATTTTAACAACTGGGTTAGTGAAAGAAAACTTTATCATACAGGTGAGGTTCAAAGAGCAATCCTCAAGCTTAAAGAACTTGGATTTATTTATGAAAAAGATGGAGCTCTGTGGTTTCGCTCAACAGCTTTTGGTGATGACAAAGACAGAGTTGTTGTAAAAAGTGATGGAACATATACATATTTTGCCTCTGACATTGCCTATCATAAAAACAAAATTGAAAGAGGATTTGATGAGCTTATAAACATCTGGGGTGCTGACCATCATGGATATATATCAAGAGTAAAGGCTGCTGTGCAGGCATTGGGAATGAGTGCCTCTCAAATTAAAATACTTCTTGTTCAGATGGTAAACTTGCTCAGGCAAGGAAAGCCTGTTCAGATGTCAAAAAGAGCAGGAACATTTGTTACTTTAAGAGAAGTTATGGATGAAATTGGAGCTGATACCACACGCTTCATATTTCTTACACGTAAATCTGACAGTCACCTGGAGTTTGATATAGAAGTTGCAAAAAAACAATCACAGGAAAATCCTGTTTACTATGTTCAATATGCTCATGCAAGAATTAACAGCATTTTTGAAAAAGCTCAACTCAACCCTCAAAAGTTTTATCCAGAATTGTTCAATGAAGATGAGCTTAGAATCATAAAAAAATTGCTTCTTTATCCGATGATTTTTGAACTATCTGTTCAAATGAGAGAGCCTCATAGAATAACCTTTTATTTACAGGAGCTTGCTGCACTGTTTCACAGTTATTATCATAAATACAGAGTTATTTCTGAAGATGCAAAACTAACAGAAACAAGGCTTAGTCTTTGTAAAGCTGTAATGCTTGTTTTAAAACACGGATTGAGAATGCTTGGAGTGAAAGCTCCTCAGAAGATGTAAAATTAGCTGAATTTAATAGCATCAGCCAGTTTTACAATCTTAGCCATAAATCCAACATCGTGAACTCTCACAATATTCGCTCCATTTATAACTGATACTGCCACAGCTGAGGCTGTTCCTTCAAGTCTTTTTTCAGGGGAGCTTTCATTTAAAACATACCCAATAAAACTTTTTCTTGATACTCCTATAAGTATTGGTTTGCCTAATTTAGAAAATTCTTTGAGATTTTTTAATATTTGAAGATTGTGCTGAGGTAATTTGCCAAATCCAATACCAGGATCAATAATTATCATATTTTCATCAACTCCTGCCTGTTTTGCGATTACTATGGAGTTTCTCAGATATTCTATAATTTCTGGTATTAAAGCCTCATAATGAGGATTCTTTTGCATATCTCTTGGAGTTCCTTTTATATGCATAATGACCACTGGAACTTTGTATCTGCTGACAACTTTTGCCATTTCTGGATCAAATCTTAAACCACTTATATCATTCACAATTGTTGCTCCTGCCTCGATTGCTTTCTCTGCAACCTTAGCTTTGTATGTATCAATTGAAATAGGGATAGAGATTTTCTTTGAAAGAGCCTCTATTATTGGAATAACTCTTTTTAATTCTTCATCAATACTTACAGGTTCTGCTCCAGGACGGGTTGATTCTCCGCCAATATCAATTATATCAGCACCTTCTTCAACCATTCTTAGAGCATGATCAATAGCATTTTGAAAGCTCAGATATCTACCCCCATCAAAAAAAGAATCAGGAGTAACATTGAGAATTCCCATTATGTAGGTTTTTTTGAGGAAATCAAACTCAAAATTATGAAACTTGAGCTTCATTGAGCTTTATAATTTCGTCTATTTCTGAAGCTTCCAGAGTTTCTCTTTCAAGCAAAGCTTGAGCAATTGCATCAAGAAGTTTTCTGTTTTTTTCAATTAATTGTTTGGTTTCACTATAAGCCTCTGTTACAATTCTTTTGGTTTCCTCATCTATCTCCTCAGCAGTTTTGTCAGAGTAGTCTCTGTGTTTTGCAATTTCTCTTCCAAGAAATACATGTTCTTCTCTTTTACCAAAGGTAAGAGGTCCCATTCTATCACTCATTCCCCACTCTGTAACCATCTTTCGAGCAAGTTCTGTAGCTCTTTCAAGGTCATTCCCAGCTCCTGTTGTCATTGTTTGAAGAGCTATCTCTTCTGCAACTCTTCCTCCAAGAAGAACCTTAAGCGTGCCATAAAGATATTCTTTTGAATAGGTATAGCGGTCATCAAGTGGAAGCTGTTGAGTGACTCCCAGTGCTCTTCCTCTTGGAATTATACTAACCTTATGAATTGGATCAGTCTGAGGAGTAAGTTTTGCTACAAGAGCATGTCCTGCTTCATGATAGGCTGTAATTTTTCGCTCCTGTTCACTTAAAACCATACTCTTTCTTTCCACACCCATTAAAACTTTGTCCTTAGCTGACTCAAAATCATTCATGCTGACAGCGTCACTATTTTTTCTTGCTGCTAATAAAGCCGCTTCATTCACTAAATTTGCAAGGTCTGCACCAGAGAATCCTGGAGTTCCTCTTGCAATTTTTTCAAGATCCACATCCTGTGCAAGTGGAATTTTTTTTGTGTGAACTTTCAGTATCTCAAGCCTTCCCTTTACATCTGGAAGAGGCACAACAATTTGACGGTCAAATCTTCCTGGCCGCAAAAGTGCTGGATCTAAAACATCAGGTCTGTTTGTTGCTGCAAGCACAATTATTCCTTCATTGCTCTCAAATCCATCCATCTCTACAAGAAGTTGATTGAGTGTTTGTTCTCTTTCGTCATGCCCACCGCCAAGACCTGCTCCTCTCTGTCTTCCAACTGCATCAATTTCATCAATAAATACAATGCATGGAGAATTTTTCTTTGCCTGATCAAAAAGATCACGAACTCTACTTGCTCCAACTCCAACAAACATCTCTACAAAATCTGAGCCTGAAATTGAGAAAAAGGGAACTCCAGCTTCTCCTGCAATTGCCTTTGCAAGAAGAGTTTTTCCTGTTCCTGGAGAACCAACAAGAAGAATACCCTTGGGAATTTTTGCTCCAAGTTTAATATATTTTTGAGGATTGGTAAGAAAATCAACAATTTCTTTTACCTCTTCTTTTACTTCTTCAATTCCTGCAACATCTGAAAAGGTCACCTTAACTGATTTATTGGAGATCATTTTTGCTCTTGCCTTACCAAAGGACATGGCACGAGAGCTTCCAGCCTGCATCTGCTTCATAAACATAATCCATAAAAATACGAGGAAAATTACAGGACCCCATGAAAGCAAAAAATTAATATACCAGGGGGTTTGTTCTGGTGGCTTTACAGAAATTTTTACACTGTGAGAAGAAAGTTCTTTTATAAGATCAGGATAATTTATGTAATAAGTTTTAAACTGAGAGCCATCTTTAAGTTTTCCTGTTATAGTATTGTCCTTGATTAAAACTTCATCTACTTCAGAATTCTGCAGTTTCATAAGAAACTCAGAAAATATTATTTCTTTTTCATTTTTTTGAGGGACATTGAAAAAATTAAAAAGCGCAATAATAGAAATACCTATTATCAACCAAATCAGAAAAGTTTTTAGTGATCCCTTTGTCTGTCCATTCATAAATTAATTTTAACTTAAAATAAATACAAAAGTAAAAACTTAAGTTAAAAATGAAGATGAAAAAATAGGCTGATATTTTTTAAAATATGCTTATGCTTAGATTTCTCACAGCTGGAGAATCACACGGTAAAGGACTTATAGGCATTGTTGAGGGAATGCCTGCAGGAGTATACATTTCAAAAGAAGAAATTGATATGGAACTTAAGCGAAGACAAATGGGCTACGGTAGAGGTGGAAGAATGAAAATAGAATCTGATGAAGTTGAAATCTTGTCTGGAATAAGATGGGGGAAAACACTTGGTTCACCAATTGCATTTTTCATTAAAAATCGTGATTGGGAAAACTGGAAAGAAGCAATGAATCCTGATAAAGCTTTTGAAAACTCTCATCCTTGTGTTACAAAACCAAGACCAGGTCATGCTGATCTGGCAGGTTTTATTAAGTATCAACATAGTGATATCAGAAATGTTCTGGAACGCTCCTCTGCAAGAGAAACTGCTATGAGAGTTGCTGTTGGCGCGTTAGCAAAACAGTTTCTGAAAATTTTCGATATAAAAATAGGTAGTTTTGTTACAGGAATTGGACCAGTTTGTCAAGAACTACAAACAGCTTATTTAAATGAAAAGCAATTGTTAGAGCTTTCAGTCTTATCAGAGGACTCTCCAGTTAGATGTCCCTGGAAAGACACAGAAGAAAAATTTATAAATGTCATTGATCAGGCAATAAAAAATGGAGACAGTGTTGGTGGTTGTTTTGTTGTATTTGCTACAGGTGTTCCAGTAGGACTTGGAAGTTATGTGCACTGGGATAGGAAACTTGACTCAAGAATAGCTATGGGAATTATGAGTATTCAGGCTATAAAAGCAGTTGAGATTGGCGATGGAGTAATAGTGGGTAAAAAATTTGGCTCAGAAGTTATGGACGAAATTTTTTTTGATGATTTTTTTTACAGAAAAACAAATCACATGGGTGGGATTGAAGGAGGAGTTTCAAATGGAATGCCTGTAATTGTAAAGGCTACTATGAAACCGATCCCTACTTTAAGAAAACCTTTAAAATCTGTTGATGTCTTTACTAAGGAGGTTTCTTTAGCATCATATGAAAGAAGTGACATATGTGCTGTGCCTGCTGCAGCTGTTATTGGAGAGGCTGTTTTAGCATGGCACATTGCAGAAGCTTTCCTGGAAAAATTTGGTGGTGACAGTCTTCAGGAAATAGAAAGCAATTTTTATTACTATCAAAAACAAATAAAGGAAATTAAAAGATGAAGCTGATAGGGTTATTAATAGGTTTGATATTATTTATTTTTCTTCCAAGTGACAGTCTCTCTCAGCTTTCCTCCTTAGAGTATCTCATTGAAGGTAAGAAATCTCTTAATTCAGGACAGTTTCAAAAAGCAGAGCAGTATCTGACAAAAGCCATTCCTGAATTTAAAGAAATAGGCGATTATATATTGCTGTGGCGTGCAAAGGCTTATAAAAATATGAATAAATATGAAGAAGCATTGAAAGATCTGGAAGAATTAAAGAAAAATTATCCCCAATCACCTCTTATTAAAGAAACGATGAAAGAGGAGATTGAAATTGCAAAAATTCTTAATTTACCAGAACTTGAAAAACTCTATCAGTCCTTTATCAATGAATATCCTGAGGAAATAAAAATTAAATTTGAATATGGAATTTATCTTAAAAATCATAAAAAAGTTGAACAGGCAAAAAGGATATTTAAAGAAATTTTCACAACTGCTTCAGCTTTTGCTGATCAGGCAGAGAGAGAGCTTTCTGATGAAGATATAACTGTAGATGATTTGATAAAGAAAGCTAAGGCTTTAAATAACGCATATCAATTTAAAAATGCAGAAAAATATCTTAAAAAAGCTCTTTTTAAAGCAAATTATCAAAAATCAGAGATTCTTTCATTGTTTGGATACTGTCTTTTTATGCAGAAAAGATATTCTGAAGCGGCAGATATCTTTAAAAACTCTGGCGAGCTTTACTGGAGAGCAAGAGCACTGCTCAGAGCAAGAGATTATAATACTTTTGAAAGAGAGCTGGCAAATTACATAAAATCAGCAGATCAGAGATTTGTAGATGTTCTTATAAATTATGCAAACATTAAAAGAAGAGCTGGTGAATATGATAAAGCAATAAAAATTCTCAATATGGCTATTAACAAATATCCTGCTCAAAAAGAAAATGCCATGTGGTTTTTAGCCTGGAATTACTATCTTATGGAAGAATATGATAAAGCAAAAAAAATTCTTCAGCAACTTTGCTCTTCTTATGGTAAGCTCAAGTATATTTACTGGCTTGAAAAAATAAATGAAATAAATGGGACTGTACCTGTAAAACATTATGTTGTGCCCTTTCAGCCTGGAGATATTTATTCATATTTTTTTTATATGAAAGGGAAAGTATCCTCCATCTCTGAATCTAAATCAGTTAATTATCAATTAATCCTTCCAAAAAGAGTTGACCTATTGCTTAAAGCAGGATTTAAAGATGAAGCCTTAAAAGAAGTTAAAGCGCTATTAAAGAACAACAGAGATATTGAAAACATTCCTTTGTTCTGTAAAATTCTTTATGAATTAGGAGATTATTCCACATCAGTAAGGCTTATCTCAAAGATTTCAGACAAATTTAATTTTCCTGAACTTTTATATCCGCAGGCTTACAAAGATATTGTTTTAAAAGTTACAGAGAGATTGGATATTAATCCTTATTTGATATTTGCAATAATGAGAGAAGAATCACGTTTTGACAGTTTTGCTCACTCGCCTGCTGGAGCTCTTGGATTGATGCAACTTATGCCAGAGACTGCAAAAAAACATGGTAAAAAAATAGGTATCATGCTAAAAAAAGATTCTGAACTATTTGAACCTGAAAAAAACATATTAATCGGTAGCTTTTATTTTAAAAATCTAATTGAAGAATTTAAAAATCCAGTGCTGGCTATTGCTGCATACAATGCAGGAGAGAATGCTGTGCAGGCATGGCTAAAAGATAACTCTTATAAGGATATTGATGAATTCTTAGAAGATATCCCATATGCTGAAACAAAAGCTTATGTTCAGAGAGTTGTTGTTTCATATTTTGAATATCTTAGAATTAACAAGGCTTTGACACAAGAAAGTGTTTTAAAAATAATAAAAATAAAAGGAGGCACTCCATGATTGAAGAAAAGATTGTATCAGCCCTTGAAAAAATTAGAATTCTTAAACAGGAAAAAGAAGATTTGCAGAAAAAAGTAAACACATTGGAAGAAGTTTTAAAAACAAAAAATCAGGAAATTGAAAATTTACTTTCAGAAAGAGAAGCAATAAAAAAACAAATAGAAGAGCTTCTTAAAGAGCTTGACTTAGAAGCAGATGCATAAAACAGAAGTTTATATACTGGGACAGAAATATACAATAAAAGGAGAAAAACCGCCTGAATATATTCAAACACTGGCTAAGTATGTTGATGAAAAATTGAGAAAAGTTTATGAGCAAAACTCTAACATGCCTCCTTTGAGGGCAGCCATCCTTGCCTGTCTTTATATTGCTGATGAACTTTATGAAACAAAAAAACAATGTGAGGAAACAAAACAACAGCTAAAAAAACTTGAGGAAAAAACCAATGAATTACTTCTTCTTCTTGGCTAAATGCTTCTTCTTCGATCAATTGCATATCTTTTTTCTTTTTGTTTTTTTGCAATAGATTTCATTGTGGAGGCAACTTCAGCCATCTCACTGAAATGCCTGAAGTTTCTGTATTTATTAGAAGTTATCCCAACAGAAATTGTCATAATAGGATAAAATCGTGTTTTCCCTTCTCTGTCAACTGATTCAATATAACCTTTTTTAAGGTCTTCTTCATCATAAAAGTTTTTAACAACGCTGTCAAAGATTTCTATTATTTTTTGTGTTGTTTCTTCAATTTTTTCAGGATCCATTATATAAATAAAATCATCACCTCCTATATGTCCAACAAAACTTCCATTTGGTTGTTCAGCTCTAACAATATTAA
Organism: Thermodesulfovibrio sp.; assembly: GCF_049969575.1. Classification (NCBI taxonomy): domain Bacteria; kingdom Pseudomonadati; phylum Nitrospirota; class Thermodesulfovibrionia; order Thermodesulfovibrionales; family Thermodesulfovibrionaceae; genus Thermodesulfovibrio; species Thermodesulfovibrio sp. Next base: position 16,497 of record NZ_JBMFOO010000011.1, read on the forward strand.
GAATAAGTCTTCCAAGAAGTTTTATTACTTCATCACCCCTTGAGAAACCGTATTTATCATTGAAAGGCTTGAAATTGTCTAAATCTGCATAGGCGAGAGCAAAAACATCTCCTCTATTAAGCCTCTTTTGAATCTCCTTTTGTATAACAAGATTACCTGGAAGCTTTGTCAGAGGATTTGTAGCTATAACTTTTTCTATTCTTTCAAAACAAAGTTTAATTCTCATGATTAAATCTATTTTTAGGTTGTCAACTCTTATATAGTCATCTACAAGAAAATTTTGCCAGTCTTCAATGTAAAAATCAGGTGGAACTATTGCTATCACATTCATTGATACAAAAATAGGATCATCCTTTAAATTATTTATTATTGAAATTTCTATTTTTGGGTCATTAACTGCTTCTATAACAACCAGATCAGGAATTTCATCATATATTATCTGAAGAGCCTCGTTTATATCTTGAAAGTAATAAATTTCATCTGGTAAAGGAAAAAGGATTTTTTCTACAACTTTTTTGATTTCCTTATTTTTTAAAATAACAATGATTTTTCTACTCATCAGAAAGGAAAATTTCTCCTGAAGTAGTAATAGGCTCCTCAGCTTCTTTAAATATTTCTAAAATTTCATCTGATTTAAAATTTAAAATTTCCCATGCAAAAGGATGAACAGAAGGCACAAAAATTTCTCCTGAATATCCCACTCCTCTTGCCAGAGCAAGTATGTTTGATATATGAACAATAGCAGTTTCCATCTGAAACTTTTCAGCCAGTTGAGGTCTGTGATGATACATTATTGGTTCTATCAATTTTTGGGGAAATTTCCATTTTTTAGCAATAATTCCTCCAACTTCTGCATGAGTTAAGCCAAAGTATTGTCTTTCAATTTCGTATAAAAAACTCGCTTTTTCCTGAGCAGAATTAATTATTTTCATGTATTCATCTTTAAATGCCATTATAAATATAACCTTGCCAATGTCGTGCAAAAGTGCTCCTATTGAGATTTCCTCTGGAGCTTGTAATTGTCTTTTCATTGCGATAATTCTTGCAAATATGGCTGTTGAAAGGGAGTGTTCCCATAGTCCTATCATGTTTTTTTGCATTATCTCAAAGACTGAAACTCCAAGAAGAAGCCCTTTTACAGCATTCAATCCAAGAATTACCATTGCATGACTTACGGAAGATATTCTTCCAGGAAACCCATAAACTGGAGAATTAACCATCTTAAGAACTCTTGCAGTTAGAGTTGGATCAGAAGAAACAAAATCAGTTATTTTTTGCAGTGATACTCTTGGGTCTTCTATAACTGATAAAATCTTTTTCAAAATTGGAGGGATTGTGGGAAGGCTTTCTATTTTTTCAATTTTTGCAATTACATCTTGAGTATTCATTTATAAAGTTCCTCAATGTGACTCTTCAGAATTGTTTTTATCAACAGAGTATACGAATCAGTCGCCTTTTTAAATCTTTCTTCAATTTCTTTAAAAACTTCTTCTTTAGGTGGCATTTCTTTTTTGCCTTCAACATATAAAAAATCTATATTCATCATAAAGAGCCTATCTATGAGAGCCTCAGTTAACTCTTTACCAGCAGGCACTACAACCATACCTGCTTCATTAACTATGTCTTTTAAAATTTTCATCCCTGGCTTTGCTTTATTAATAGAAATTTTTATCATTGTGTTTAATTATAACTTAAATATCCAGCTTTATGTGTAATTCCTTCAATTGCCTTATATCAACCTCTGAAGGTGCTTCACTCAGTGGACAGAAAGCTTTCTGAGTTTTTGGAAAAGCTATAACATCTCTCAAAGAACTCGCTCCTGTCATAAGCATAACAAGTCTATCAAGCCCTAAAGCTATTCCTCCGTGTGGAGGTGCTCCATATCGTAAAGCTTCTACAAAAAATCCAAATCTCTTTTTAACTTCTTCATCTGAGATACCAAGTATCTTGAATATGTGCTGCTGAAGCTCTGATTTATGAATTCTAATACTTCCACCACCAAGCTCATAGCCATTAAGAACAATATCATAGGCTTTTGCTTTTATATCTTTTACAGAACTCCGGGGGTCACAAAAAGCCTCATAAGACATTTTTAAAAGTTTTTCAATATCTTCATCCTTAGGAGATGTAAAGGGATGATGCATGCTTACAAATCTTTTTTCCTCCTCACTCCATTCAAACAAAGGAAAATCAACTATCCACGCAAAGCAAAATCCTTCTCTTTTTATTTGAGCTTTATCAGCAATTTCAAGCCTGAGTCTTCCTAAGACCTCATTAGCTACTGAATTTGTATCAGCGACAAAAAGCATCAGGTCTCCCTGGTCTGCACCTACTTTTTTAGCAATTTCTTTAAGAGTTTCCTCGGAGAAAAATTTGACAATTGGAGATTCAAATCCCTGTTTAACCTTAATCCATGCAAGTCCTTTTGCACCAAAAGACTGAGCCAAAGCTACGAGTTTATCTATTTCACTACGAGAGGCTGACGCAAATCCCTTTGCACATATCGCCTTTACAGCTCCACCTTTTAAAGCTGCATCAAGAAAGACTTTAAATTGACAGTCTTTTACAAGCTCCTTTACATCGTAAATTTCCATACCAAATCTTAAGTCCGGTTTATCTGTGCCATATCTATTCATTGCTTCTTCATAAGTAAGTCTTCTGAAAGGTATTTCAATTTCAACAGATAGAACTTCTTTAAAACATTTAAAAAGCATTTCTTCAACGATATTTAAAATATCCTCGATCTCAACAAAAGACATCTCAAGGTCAATCTGAGTAAATTCTGGCTGACGGTCTGCTCTCAAGTCTTCATCTCTAAAGCAACGGACAATTTGAAAGTATCTGTCAAATCCTGACATCATAAGAATCTGTTTAAAAAGCTGAGGTGATTGAGGAAGAGCATAAAATGTTCCTGGATTAAGTCTGCTTGGAACAAGAAAATCTCTTGCCCCCTCTGGTGTAGACTTTGTAAGCATTGGTGTTTCTATCTCAAGAAATCCCTGAGCATCAAGAAAATTTCTTATTGACATTGTTACTTTGTGTCTTATAAAAAAGTTTCTCTGCATTTCTGCTCTGCGAAGGTCAAGATAACGATATTTTAATCTTAGAAGTTCTGTTGTCTCCGATGCCTCATCAAGCTGAAATGGTAAAGGCTTTGAAGTAGATAAAATCTCAAACTCTGAAGCCCAGAGCTCCACATTGCCTGTAATAAGATCTGGATTTTCAGTTCCTTCTGGTCTTCTTCTCAGAATACCTTTTACAGAGATAACATACTCAGTTCTTAAATTATGAGCTTTTTTATGTGTTTGCGGGGAAATTTCAGGACTGAACACTACTTGGATGATTCCTGTTCTATCACGAAGATCAATAAAAATTAATCCACCGTGATCTCTTCTCCGAAAAACCCATCCGCATAGTCTCAATTCACTGCCAATTTCTTCTTCTTTAACTTCAGCACAGTATTTATCGCGAAACATTTCTCCTCCTCGGAATTGATTTCATAAATTTTTATTATAGCAAAACAAATATATCCAATAAAAATCGGATACTGCTATTTAAAATTGCCATTTGAAAATTACTGTCTTGAGCGACTGCAGCGTTTTTTAGTAACAGTTCTTAACGAAGCTAAGTGTGCACATCCGCCTTTCGTTCAAGAACTCTCTCAAAAGGAGTTTTTACCTTTTTCTTGACACCGTGTTGTCCTTGCATCCCTTGTGGGTGCGAAAAGGAATCTGTTTAGGAGAAAGCACGCATATGAGCGGTTACTAAGATATCCCATTTTGAATAGATTTTTATATGAGGCAATTCGAGTATTTGACTAAAATGAACTAATTTAATTATACTTTTAAATTATGCGAACGAAATTTTGCGTTGCCAACTGGAAAATGCATAAAACTGTTAAGGAAGCATTGGCATTTCTTCAAGATTTTATTCCATTAGTTGATGAAATAAATGATAGAGAAATCGGCATTGCTCCTACATTTGTATGCCTTGAAAGTATTGGAAATGCATTAAAAGATACAAATATAAAGCTCTGTGCACAAAATGTCTTTTATGAAAAAAAAGGAGCTTATACAGGCGAGATTTCTCCAATTATGCTTAAGGATTTAAATGTTGAATATGTTATTATTGGTCACTCTGAAAGAAGAAAGTATTTTTATGAAACAGATGAAATAATAAATCGTAAAATTAAAGCTTGCATTGATGAAAAATTAAATGTAATTTTCTGTATTGGTGAAACAATTGAAGAAAGACAATCAAATAAAACCTTTGATGTTTTAAAAAGACAGATAGAAAAAGGTCTTGAAAATATTAACAATCCTGATGCTCTGGTTTTAGCCTATGAGCCTGTATGGGCAATTGGCACAGGTATGGTAGCTTCTCAGGCTCAGATTGAAGAAGCCCATGCATTTATTCGCTCTCAATTAAAGGAACTTTATTATGAAAAGGCTGATATGATTAGAATACTTTATGGTGGAAGTGTGACTCCTGAGAATATTTACTCTATAATGAATACAGAAAATGTTGATGGTGTTTTAGTTGGTGGAGCAAGCCTTGATCCTGTAAAATTTGCCAGAATTGTAAGATATGAAGAACAAAGGAGGAATGAATGAAAACACTACTTTTAACTTTTCATATAATATTGTGTATTGTTATGATTGCTGTTGTATTGCTTCACAGAGGCAAAGGGGCAGAACTAGGACCTGCTTTTGGAGGAGGTTCATCTCAAACGCTTTTTGGACCAAGAGGTGCAACTACATTTCTCAATAAAATAGCAACAATTGTAGCTGTGTTGTTTATGCTTTCATCATTCTTTCTGACTTATATTACTACAAAATCAAAGTCTATTGTGTCGGATGTAAAGGTTCCAGTTCAAACTCAGCCAGCACAACCGCCTTCAGGAGAACAACCTCAACAAAAATAAATGATAAAAAAATATTGTAACGTTGTTGTCTTTATAATATTGCTTTTTATTTTTTCTTGTGAAAAAGCTCCTAATATAAAAGAACCCTTTTCATTAACCTCTGCTTCATCAGCAGATGCAAAAAGACTTCTTCCTCTTTTTGCCTCAGATTCTGCAAGCGCTGACATAAGTGGAAAGATTTTTAATGGACTTACAAAGTATGATAAAAATTTAAACATAGTTGGAGACCTTGCTGAAAGCTGGACAATATCAAAGGATGGTAAAGAAATAATTTTCCATTTACGAAAAGGAATTAAATGGCATGATGGAGTAGAATTTTCAGCAGATGATGTTGTTTTTACATACAAAGCTATCACTGACCCCAAAAATCCTACACCTTACAGCAGCACTTACGGTCCTGTAAAAGAAGTTAAAGCTCTTGATAAATATACTGTAAAAGTAGTTTATGAAAAACCATTTGCACCTGCACTGGAATCCTGGGGAATGGGAATACTGCCAAAACATTTACTTGAAGGCAAAAACTTATTTAATTCACCATTAAACAGAATGCCTATTGGAACAGGACCATACAAAATGAAAGAATGGATAACAGGACAAATAGTAGTTCTTGAAAGAAACAACAGTTATTATGAAGGCAAACCTTTCTTTGAAAAATTTATCACAAGAATAATCCCAGATCCTTCCACAATGTTTCTTGAATTAAGATTTGGTGGCATAGATTTTATGGGACTTAATCCTGCTCAGTATAAATATTATGGAGAAACCTCCTATTTTAAAAAATATTTCAATGTATACAGATATCCATCTTTTGGGTATACTTACATAGGCTACAATCTAAAAGATCCTTTATTTTCAAATAAAGGAGTGCGACAGGCAATTGCCTATGCAATAAATAAAAAAGAAATAATTGAAGGAGTTCTGCTGGGATTTGGCACGCCTTGTACAGGACCTTTTCCACCCTCATCCTGGGCATTCAATCCAAATGTAAAGGATTTTGAATACAATCCTGAAAAAGCAAGAAAAATTCTTTATGAAATTGGCTGGCGAACAGGCAGTGATGGAATTTTAATAAAAGATGGAAAAAGGTTCTCCTTTGTTTTACTCGTAAATCAGGGCAATGAAGCCAGGCTTAAGACTGCTCAAATACTAAAGGAACAACTTAAAAAAATAGGAATTGAGCTAAACATAAGAGTGCTTGAATGGCAGAGTTTTCTTGAACTTGTTACAAAAAGACAGTTTCAGGCAGTTCTGCTTGGCTGGTCTCTTTCCCGAGACCCTGATTTATATGATATTTTTCACTCCTCCAAAACAAAACCAGGAGAATTTAATTTCGTAAGTTATAGCAATAAAGAAGTAGATCACCTTATTGAGAAAGCAAGAGAAACTCTGGACAGACAAGAAAGAAAAAAACTTTACTGGAGAATTCATGAATTAATCACAGATGATCAACCTTATACATTTCTCTATGTACCTGATACGATAATTGCAGTAAACAAAAGAATAAAAGGAATTGAGCCAGCTCCTGCAGGAATATGGCATAATTATATTTTCTGGTATGTGCCAAAAAATCGCATGGATTGGTATAATTAAAATTATGAAACTTTTTAAAATGACAGTTTCAGTTATAATTTTTTTAGCTTTACTCTTAATTCCCTATATATCAAATGCTCAAAATGCTCTAACAAAGCTTGAAAATGCCTATAAAAATATAAATGATGCAAGAGGAAATTTCACTCAAACAAGCCATATCAAAGAACTGAATAAAACCCAGCAATTCAGAGGCAAATTTTTTATAAAGGGAGATAAAGTAAGATGGCAATATACTGGAGATTTCTCACAAACTATCTATCTCAATAACAAAACTCTCATTATCTATGACAAAAAAAGAAAACAGGCAATAATGAGTGAGTTTAGCGAAGAAAAATATGGTCAACTTCCACTGGCACTTCTTAGCAGAATGGCAAACTTAAAGAAAGATTTTGAAGTTAACGAAAAATCAGAAACCACTGTGATACTCATCCCAAAAAGCAAAATGGGCAACATAAAAAGCATTGAGATAACAATTGCAGAGGGCGATTTTCCGATAAAATCAATGAAACTAATAGATATGCTGTCTAATACAGTAAAAATTGATTTCAGCGATGTTAAAATAAATACCTCTCTCAAAAACTCTCTATTCAAATTTAGACCAAATAAAGATGATACAGTTTTAAAATATTAAAAAGTCCTATTCATCAGGAGGCATAAAATGGCAAAAAAAAGAGTTGCTATAACAATGGGAGATCCAGCTGGAGTGGGTCCAGAGATTATTGTAAAAGCATTTGCTCAAGAAGACATTTATAAAATTTGTAATCCTCTTGTTATAGGAGACAGAAGCATTATAAAAGAGGTAATCAAAGTCATTGGAATGGATTTCGATCCTGACAATATAGAAATATTAAATCTCAATGAAATACAAAATCCAAAAAAACTTATAAAAGGAGCACCTTCTCAGGAATCTGGCAGAGCCTCATTCTCTTACATACGGAAAGCTGTTGAGCTTTACAGGCTCGGAATAATTGATGCAATTGTTACATGCCCGATTACAAAGATAGCCCTGCGAATGGCTGGGCTGCCATGGCTTGGACACACAGACATGCTTGCAGAGCTTACTGAAACAGAAGATTATGCAATGGCTTTTTACAGTGAATCCCTGAAAGTAATCCTTACAACAATACATGTTCCGCTGAAAGATGTTCCACACTTAATAAAAAAAGAAAGAGTAATAAAAACAATATTTTTTGCAAAAAAAGCCTGCGATATGCTTCAAATAGAGAATCCTCGTATTGCAGTATGTGGACTTAATCCTCATGCAGGAGAAGAAGGAATTATGGGAAGAGAAGAAATTGATGAAATTACTCCTGCAATAAAAGAAGCAAAAGCTCTGGAAATAAATGTTTTTGGTCCTTATCCAGCAGACTCTGTTTTCTGGCGGGCATACAATGGCGAATTTGACATAGTTGTTGCCATGTATCATGATCAGGCATTAGCACCATTTAAACTCATTGCTTTTGACAAAGGAGTGAACTTTACAGTAGGGCTTCCATTTATAAGAACCTCTCCTGACCATGGAACAGCCTATGATATAGCATGGCAGGGAAAAGCTACGCCTACAAGCCTCATTGAGGCTATTAAATTGGCTACAAGGATGGTGATAAAGTGAAACTCTTCAGTCCATTTGAAATTAAAACAATTAAAATGCCCAACAGGATTGTTCGTTCTGCAACATATGAAAAAATGGCAGATGAGGACGGGTTTGTTACAGAACAATTGATAAATTTATACGTAACGCTTGCTAAAGGTGGTGCTGGGCTAATAATTACTGGAAATGCTCTGGTCCATTTCTCTGGAAGAAGTGCTCCGAAAATGCTTTGTATTCACAATGACTTTTACATTGACGGATTAAAAAAGTTAACCACAGCTGTTCATGAAGCAGGCGGAAGAGTTGTAATTCAACTTAATCATGGAGGAAGGCAGTGTGCTCCGCTTTTTCTTGGAGGAGCTCAGCCAGTAGCACCATCAGAAGTTTATGAGCCAGTTTATAAAGTAATGCCAAGACAGCTTACTCAGGAAGAAATATGGGAAATAATAGACTCCTTTGGTAAAGCAGCTTGCAGAGCCAAGGAAGCAGGATTTGATGGTGTGCAGATTCATGGTGCTCATGGATATCTTGTAAATCAGTTCCTCTCTCCCTATACAAATAGAAGAACTGACTACTGGGGTGGAGATGAAGAAAGAAGATTTCATTTTCTTGAAGAAGTTTACCTGAGTATAAGAGACAATGTAGGATATGATTGGCCAGTGCTGATAAAACTCAATGCCTGCGATTTTGTAGAAGGAGGACTAACTGTAGAGGAAAGTCTCAGAGTAGCAAAAAAACTTGAAAATATTGGAATTGATGCAATAGAAATTAGTGGTGGAATTGTACAGTCAAAACCCGAGGAAAGACCTGTTAGAACAGGAATTGACTCCCCTCAGAAAGAAGCCTATTTCAGAGAATTCTCAAGAGAATTCAAAAAAGAGCTCAAAGTTCCAATAATGCTTGTGGGCGGAATTCGCTCTCGCTCAGTAGCAGAAGAAATTTTACAGAAAAAAGAAGCAGACCTTATCAGTCTTTCAAGGCCTTTGATCCGAGAGCCTGATCTACCTAAAAAATGGATGGAAGGAAAAGAAACATCTGATTGTATCTCCTGTAACGGATGCATGAGATTTATAAAACTTGATTATGTTAAATGCACTCAACTTGAAAAAAAGAGGTAATTTGCTTTAATTTAATTGATAAAAATTTTTTTAAAAGGAGGTTTGGTTTGGAGCTTCATAAATTAACAGTTGCTGAGCTTGCAGAAATGATTAATCGCGGAGAAGTAAGGCCCCACGAGATTTTAATAGATGTTTTTAAACGAATTCAGGAGGTTGAAGGAAAAGTTAAGGCATTTATTACATTAACTGTTGAGAAAGCCTATAACATGGCAAAAGATGCTGAAGATGCTATATTTTCAGGAAAAAGGAACATTTTAACAGGCATTCCCATAGCAGTCAAAGACAACATCTGCACAAAGGGAATTCTTACAACCTGTGCTTCAAAAATTCTTTATAACTTTCATCCACCCTATGAAAGTACAGTAACCTCAAGACTTCTTCAGCAAAGATATATACTTGTTGGTAAAACTAATATGGATGAGTTTGCAATGGGCTCATCTACTGAAAACTCAGGCTTTCACATAACAAAAAATCCATGGGATCTGGAAAGAGTTCCTGGTGGAAGCTCTGGTGGAAGTGCTGCAGCAGTTGCTGCTGATGAATGTATTGCAGCACTGGGTTCTGACACAGGTGGAAGTATCAGACAACCAGCCTCATTCTGCGGAGTTGTTGGATTAAAACCTACTTATGGAAGAGTGTCTCGTTTTGGACTCGTTGCCTTTGCTTCTTCATTAGATCAAATAGGTCCCATTACAAAATGTGTTGCCGATGCTGCAATACTTATGAATGTTATATCAGGATATGATGCTATGGATTCCACCTCTGTTCCAATTGAAACACCAAATTTCACAGAATACCTCAATAAGGACATTAAAGGATTTAAAATAGGCATTCCTAAGGAATATTTCATAGAAGGAATGGACAAAGAAGTTGAAGAAAGAGTAATGGATGCAATAAAACATCTTGAATCTCTTGGTTGTATTCCTGTTGAGATTTCTCTTCCCAATACTGAATACACTGTTGCCACCTATTATTTGATTGCTACTTCAGAGGCTTCTTCAAATCTTGCAAGATATGATGGTGTAAAATACGGCTTGAGAGTGGAAGGCAGTGATTTACTTGACATGTACATGAAGACAAGATCAAGAGGATTTGGTTCTGAAGTAAAAAGAAGAATAATGCTTGGAACATACTCTCTTTCAGCTGGATACTATGAAGCATATTATAAAAAAGCCTTGCAGGTAAGAACCCTTATAAAACAAGACTTTGAAAAAGCCTTTGAAAAAGTTGATTTTATTATCACACCCACTGCACCAACGCCTGCGTTTAAAATCGGAGAGAAAATAGATGATCCTCTTCAGATGTATCTGTCTGATATTTTTACAATTTCTGTTAATCTTGCAGGACTTCCTGCAATTTCAATACCCTGTGGATTCAGCATAAACGGACTTCCTGTAGGACTTCAGATTATTGGTAAACCTTTTGATGAAGCAGGAATACTTCAACTTGCCTATGCATATGAACAATCAACTCCATGGCATAAAATGAAACCAATTTTATAAAGGAGTGAAAATGCAATACGAAGCAGTAATAGGGTTAGAAGTTCATGCTCAGCTTTTAACTGAAAGTAAAATATTCTGTGGTTGCTCCACTAAGTTTGGAGCAGAACCTAATACACAAGTCTGTCCTGTTTGTCTTGGAATGCCTGGTGTGCTTCCTGTACTTAATAAAAAAGCTGTTGAATATACAATTAAAACAGGGCTTGCCATGAACTGCAGGATTGCTTCATACAGTAGATTTGCAAGAAAAAATTACTTCTATCCAGACCTTCCAAAGGGATATCAAATAAGTCAATATGAGCTTCCTTTATGTGAAGATGGATATCTTGAGATAATAGTTGATGGTGAAAAAAGAAAAATCCGAATAAAAAGAATTCATCTTGAAGAAGATGCAGGTAAAAACATCCATGACCCTTCAGGATACAGCTTTGTTGACTTTAATAGAACTGGAGTTCCTCTTATGGAGATTGTTTCAGAACCTGACATAAGATCACCAAAAGAGGCTGCTTTGTATATGAAAAAATTAAGAGCAATTCTAAGATATCTTGGTGTCTGCGATGGCAACCTTGAACAGGGCTCACTTCGCTGTGATGCCAATGTTTCTGTAAGACCCTCAGGCTCTTCTGAATTTGGAGTGAAGACAGAGATAAAAAATATAAATTCATTTAAATTTGTTGAAAAAGCTCTTGAGTATGAAATAAAAAGACAGATAAAACTGCTGTCAATGGGTGAAAAAATTATTCAAGAGACAAGACTCTGGGATGCACAAACCGGGACAACCCAGTCAATGCGTTCAAAAGAAGAAGCCCATGACTACAGATATTTTCCTGAGCCAGACCTTGTTCCTTTAATTGTTTCAGAAGAATGGATTGAAGCTATTAAAAAACAGATGCCTGAACTACCAGATCAAAAATTTGAAAGATTTGTAAAAGAATATGGTTTACCTCAGTATGATGCAGAAATCTTAACAGAAGAGAAAGCTCTGGCAGAATGGTTTGAAGAAGCTGTAAACTCAGGAGGAAACCCAAAGGAAGTAGCAAACTGGATTATGGTAGAACTTTTAAGATTGTTAAATGAAGACGGGAAAGATATTACAGAATGCAGTTTAACTCCTTCTAAACTGGTAGAACTTCTCGCATTAATTGAAAAAGGAATAATAAACAGAAACACAGCCAAAGATGTATTTGAAGAAATTTATAAAACTGGAAAATCAGCAGAAACAATAGTTAAGGAAAAGGGACTTACACAGATTTCTGACAGTTCTGTTATAATTGAAACAATTCGTGAAGTTATGGCAAAAAATCCAAAAGAAGTGGAAAGATTTCGTGCTGGAGAAGAAAAACTTATTGGATTCTTCGTGGGTCAGGTAATGAAGCTTACCAAAGGCAAAGCTAATCCAAAGTTAGTAAATGAACTTATTTTAAAAATCTTGAAAGAAGAATAATATGCGTATCATAACTGTAATTTTAATATCTTTTTTCATTATGTCTGGTAATGTCTTTGCATTAAAATGTGATAAATGCCATAAAGATGATAAATCTCTTAATAAAATATTTCAAGAACGACAAGTAAAAACTAAACAGGAACTCTTTGACAAATTAAGAAAAGGACAAAAAGCAAAATTGCATCAACATTTAACTGACAAAGATATTAATGAAGCAGCAGAGCAGATGAAATTAAGATAAAATCAAACAAAGTCAAGCCAGTGTTGATATTTTGGAACTCTTCCATTAACTATATCAAAAAACAGTTCCTGTATCTTCTCAGTAACCGGACCACGACTACCTGTGCCAATTGTTCTGCCATCAACTTCTCTTATGGGAGTTATCTCAGCTGCTGTGCCTGTAAAGAAAGCCTCATCAGAAATATAAAGCTCATCACGGGTAAATCTCTCTTCTTTTACCTCAATCCCCAGATCCTTTGCAATGGTGATAACAGTATCTCTTGTTATTCCTTCAAGAATTGAAGTCAAAGGTGTTGTTTTAAGAACTCCTTTGCGGACTATAAAAATATTTTCTCCGCTTCCTTCAGAAACATATCCTTCTGTATCAAGCAAAACAGCTTCATCATATCCGCAGGAAATTGCTTCAATTTTTGCCAGTTGACTGTTAACATAGTATCCGGCAACTTTTCCTCTTGACATATTGGAATTAACATGATTTCTAATAAAAGATGATGTTTTAACTCTTATCCCTTTATGAAGTCCTTCTTCTCCAAGATAGGCACCCCAACTCCAAACTGCAATTGCAACCTGAATTGGATTGTTTTTAGGATAAACACCCATATTGCTATAACCTACAAAAACTATTGGTCTTATGTAGCAAGAACTAATTTTATTAACTCTTATAGTTTCTTTTATTGCTTCAAAAATTTGTTCTTCTGTAAAGGGAATTCTTAAAGTAAATATATGAGCAGACTTAAAAAGTCTTTCCACATGATCTTTTAATCTAAATACTGCCGGTCCTTTCTCAGTATTGTAACACCTTATTCCTTCAAATACTGCTAAGCCATAATGAAGGGAATGAGTGAGAACATGAACCTTCGCATCATCCCAATCTACAAATTTACCATCCATCCATATCTTTTCTGTCTTAGGAACCATGACATATATTAAACACTATTTATAATTTCTAAGTCAAGTAGCTTTAAAAAGGAGTTTAGAGGAAAATTTTTTAAAGAGAGGTAATTTCAGAAGCTTTTTTCTTAGAAGAAAGCAAGCATATGAGCTATTGTAAAGATATCCCATTTTGAGTAGATTTTTATATGAGGCAACGAATAGAATTTCGTATAGATTTTTAATGAGGCAATTCGTGGTCTTGACATAAAAAATTTTTTTAGATAAAATTTATATATCCAACAGAAGTTGGATTCACAAAATTAAAGCCATGAAGGTAAAGGGATGAACCCTTTGAACTTCATGGCTTTTCTTTTTTAGGCTCCCATACATGCCCCGCACCCCTTAGCCTGCCCCCTAAGGGGTGCCCCCTCCTTTAAAAAGTATATGATAAAATAATTAATGAACCATACTGAATCCATTCACAAAGCTTTAACAAAAGAGATAGAACAAATATCTTCGATAATTCAAAAAAACAATGAAATTTACAATCTTTCAATAACCTCTTTTGCACTTTTTCTTTGTTTTTATGAAAACTACATAGTTTTTGAAGAAAATGAAGAGCAGGCTTATAAACTTTATTCAACTATAAAAACTTTCTCTGAATTTTTTAATAATCATAATGAAGTTGTTTTCTTGCCATCTCAGGGCAGTGAAAGATTGGTAGCAATATTTAAAATTCTCTACGAAAAAAATAAAAAAATAATCACAACAGTTGAATCTGGAAAAATTCCATCTCAGATTGAAACTATTCACCTGAAAAAAGGAATCAGTATTGAAAGAGAAGTGTTAAGACAAAATCTTATTGCATCAGGATATACTCAAGCTGAATTAGTGACGCAAGAGGGAGAATTCTCACAACATGGATGGGTTTTTGATATATGGGGAATTGGAGAAGAATATCCAGTTAGAGTTGAATTTTTTGGTGATGAAATAGAGGAAATAAAAATTTTTAATCCTGATACACAACTCACATTTAAAGATAAAAACGAAATATGGATAATACCAGCAACAGAGAATAATGTTACAACGGAATTACTTGATTTATTTGAATTTGATAAGATTTTTACAGTTTTTAACAAAGTTGAAGATTTAAACATTGAGGCTGAGGATAGAATAATTAAAATCTCCCATTTACCTTTTAAATTTTCTTCTCAGTCAATTGATGGAGAAGACAAAACATTTTATGGACTTGGTATTTTACCAAATGATAGAAAATCTCTTTTTGATTTTCCGAAAAATCTAAAGCAACTTGGAATTCCTATAATTTTTTCTTTAAGCTCTCGCGGAAAAGCTGAAACAGTAAAAGAAATTCTCTTTAATCATGGTATTATTGCACCATTGATTAACAAAGCTGAGATTGGGAATTATTCTGGTAAATTTGCCATTACCATCTCTGATCTTCAGGAAGGATTTTATAGAGAAAACTTGATGATTATTACAGATTTTGAACTGTTTAGAGAAAAAGCAATCAAAAAGAAAAAGCTGAGTTTACAGAAAATTCCTGTTGATGGAGAGGAAATAAATGAAGGTGACTATGTAGTTCATAAAGATCATGGAATTGGAATATTTCGTGGTATAAAAAGGCAAAAATATGAAGGTACTGAAGAAGATGTGCTTGTAATTGAATACAAAGACGGAGACATTCTTTATGTGCCCACATGGAACATAGGAAAAATTTATAGATATTCTGCTCGAGAGGGCTTTATTCCACCTCTTGATAAACTTGGAAGTAATCGCTGGCAGAAAGCAAAAGAAATAGAGAGAAAAAAAATACAGGAGATTGCCGATAAACTTTTAAAACTTTATGCTCAAAGAAAAACTCCGCGAGGCTTTATTTACTCTGAGGATACAGAAATTCATAAAAATTTTGATGAATTTTTTCCTTATGAAGAAACCGAAGACCAGCAAGCAGCCATAGATGCTATTTTAAGAAAAATGAGAGAAACTCTGCCAATGGAAGTCCTTCTATGTGGAGATGCAGGATATGGAAAAACAGAAGTAGCAATGAGAGCAGCTTTCAGGGCAGTTTATGATGGTAAACAGGTTGCAGTTCTTGTTCCAACAACTCTTCTTTGTGAACAACATTATAGAACTTTCAGAAAAAGATTTGAAGCCTTTCCTGTAACCATTGAATATCTAAGTAGATTTCGTTCAGCAAAAGAAATTAAAGAAGTTATTGAAAATGTAAAATCCGGAAAGGTTGATATTTTAATCGGAACTCATATGCTTATTTTGAAAGAAGTAGAATTTTTTGATCTCGGTCTTTTGATCATTGACGAAGAGCAAAAATTTGGTGTAATTCATAAAGAGAAAATAAAGGAAAAATATCCAAAAGTTGACCTTCTCACTATAACAGCTACTCCCATACCCCGAACTTTACAGATAGGACTGAGCGGATTGTGGGATATATTTATAATACAAACTCCTCCAAAGGAAAGACTTGCAGTTAAAACATTTGTTATCCATGAAAATGATTCAATAATTAAAGAAGCAATTGAAAAAGAAATTCAGAGAGGGGGACAAATTTATTTTCTTCATAATAGAATTCATGATATTGAACTGGTTAAATCAAAGCTTCAAACACTTGTTCCTTTTGCAAAAATAGCAGTTGCTCATGGAAGAATGAAAGAAAAAATGCTTGATAAAGTCATGATTGATTTTCTTGATGGAAAAATAGATATTTTACTCTGTACTTCCATTATAGCCTCAGGACTTGATATCCCAAATGTAAACACAATAATAATTGACCAGGCTCACACCTTTGGATTAAGTGATCTTTATCAAATAAGGGGAAGAGTTGGTAGAGCATCCATGCAAGCCAGTGCTTATTTAATAGTTCCTTCAGACGGTCTCAGTGAAAATGCTAAAAAAAGAATAAAGGCTATTCAGGAAATGAGTTATCTTGGAGCAGGCTTTCACGTTGCCCTGAAAGATCTTGAAATAAGAGGTGCTGGAGAGCTTCTTGGAGTTGAGCAATCAGGTATAAATAGATTGGGATTTGATTTATATATAGAAATGCTTAATGATGCAGTGAAAGAATTAAAAGGTGAAGTTTTACCAAGTTTAAAGTTACCTGAAATTAAATTGTCTTTACCTGCCTTTATCCCGGAGGAATACATAAAAGAAACTTCTATGAGAATAAGAATTTATAGAAAACTGAGCCAAATTCTGGAAGAAGATGAAATACAGAAACTCAAAAATGAACTTTACGACAGATTTGGAAAACTGCCTCAAGAGGTAGAAAATCTTTTTAAAACAGCACAAATAAGAATTATTGCATCAAAAATTAAAATTTCTCAGATGAAACAAAATAAAGATAAATTTAGATTTACAATGGAAGAAAATCTTGAAACAGATTTTGTAACGAAACTTATAGATGTATTAACAGGATTTAAAAATAAGGGCATAGTAAAACATTTAAAATTTTTTCCGGATGGTTTTGAAGCACAAATGAAAGGACTGGATGAGCTGATTTTCTTTCTTAAACGATTAATTGGAAAGCTTGTTGTGAAAAAATGATATACTATAAAACTATGAGGATAATTTTAAGCTTATTGATTTTTCTTCTTATTATTGCTTGCGCATCAGAAGAAAGAATAAGGCAAACAAATGAGTCATATTTTTATACTGCAATGGGATATGTCTATTATATTGAAAAAAATTATCAACTTGCCTTTGTGGAATTTCATAAGGCTCTGGAAATTGACCCTAATAATAAAAACGCACTTCATGGATTAGCCCTTGTTCATATGGAATTTCAGGAATATGAAACAGCAAAGGACTTATTTCTAAAAATTCTCTCAATGGCTCCTGATTATGCCGATGCTTGGTTTAATTTTGGAATTTGTTATCAAAGATTAAACATGCATAAGCAGGCAATAGAAGCTTTCCAGAAAGCCTTAGATAATCCTTTATTTATAACTCAGGATAAAGCCTTTTTTGGACAGGGACTATCCTATTATAGAACTGGACAGTATAAAGAAGCCAGGGATGCTTTCGATAAAGCAATAAAAAGAAATTTTCTTCTTATTCCAGCACATTTTTACATGGCGCTTACCTATCAAAAACTTAATCAGTACTCAGAAGCAGTTAAAACTTTAAAAAATGCTATAAGATTAGATTCGTCTTTTAAGGGTGATGTAGATAAGTTTGCCAAAACTCTTGAAGAGGAATTAAAAACAGGCCATTCAACTATGTCAAAAGAAGACATCCTTGATCTTCTTGAAATATTAAAATACTAAAATGGCAAAAGGTAAAATAGTTAAAGCAGCAGGAGCTATTTCCTTAGCAACTTCCTTTAGTAGAGTTCTTGGATACATAAAAGACATGATTCTTGCTAAGTATTTTGGTGCAACAGGACTGAGCGATGTTTTTTTTGTAGCCTTTAGAATACCTAATTTACTTAGAGAACTCTTTGCTGAAGGCTCCATGTCATCTGCAGTAATTCCTGTTTTAAAAGAATCTCAGATAAAAAATGGAGAAGAAGAAACAAAAAAAATTGTAAAGAGTCTTTTTACTTTTATACTCATTGTTGTAGGCATAATAGTCCTTACAGGCATTGTATTTAGTCCATTTATTGTAAAAATCATTGCTCCAGGATTTACCACCAATCCGGAAAAATTCAACTTAACTGTTTTACTTACAAGAATAATGTTTCCCTTTTTACTTTTTATAAGTCTTGCCGCACTCACAATGGGAACTCTTAATACGAATAATGTATTTTTTATTCCAGCCCTTGCTCCTTGTTTTTTAAATATCATGATTATCATAGTTGTAGTAGGCTTTAGCTCATTTTTCTTTAATCCAATAATCTCTGTTGCAGTAGGCGTTACTCTTGGAGGAATTGTCCAGTGGCTCATTCAGATTCCTTCTTTTTACAAAAATGGCTTTAGATTTGGTATAGCTCCCTATCATCCTGCTTTAAAAAAAATCGCTATTCTTGTAATTCCTACCACCTTATCAATGACAGTAAATCAAATAAATATCTTTGTAAGCACCATAATAGCAAGTTTTCTTCCAGAAGGAAGCGTTACATATCTTTATTACTCCATGAGACTTATACAGCTACCTATTGGAATTTTTGGAGTTGCTGTAGGTATGGCAGTTTTACCAACACTTTCAGGACATATTGCAGAGGGCAGAAGAGATCTACTTACGAAGGATTTTATTTTTGCTTTAAAATTTCTTTTTTTTCTAACTATACCGTCAACAATCGGACTTATTATACTTAAAAAACCTATTGTAAACACTCTCTTTCAAAGAGGTGCCTTTGATTTAAATGCCACAATTAATACTGCCAGTGCCTTATTCTTTTACAGTCTTGGAATTCTTGGAACAGTTGGTTCAAGAACAATAACAGCTACATTTTATTCTCTTCAGGATACAAAGACTCCTGTGATATGTGCAATCACAGGAATGTTAACAAATATTGGCATTTCTCTTATCCTGATGAAATCCATGAAACACAATGGATTAGCTCTTGCTTATTCTGTGGCTGCAATTGTGCAATTTTTAATGCTTGCAAGCTTCATAAAAAGAAAAATACCGGAGATTGCCTTTTCATCTATTGTTACATCTTTTATAAAAAGCACTATTGCTTCTTTCCTTAGCATAGGAATTGCTAAATTAATTTGTGACATTAATCCCCACTTCTGGCTTTATAGTGGAAAAATGCTTTTAAAATTCCTCTGGCTTGGGTCTGCAATTGCTGTAGCCATAGTTCTATATTTTGTCTTTTGCTATTTGATGAAACATGAAGAACTAAGTTATATTTTAAAAAAGCTTAGGAGGCAGCAATGAAAATAAAAAAATTTGAGATTGGCCCACTTTTTGTAAATTGCTATATTTTATACGATGAAGATACAAAAGAGGCAGTTATTATAGACCCTGGAGATGAACCAGATTTAATTCTTGATTTCATTAAAGAAGAAGGATTAACTGTAAAATACATTATCTGTACTCATGGACATTTTGATCACATTGGAGCAGTAAAAGAAATCAAAGATGACACAGGTGCAAAAGTGCTTCTCCATGAAAAAGATACCGAAATTTATAGAAATTCACCTCAGGTGGCAGAGCAATTTTTTGGTATAGAAATAGAACCTCAGCCTGAACCTGATGAACTGATTGAGGATGGAAAAACTATAACAATAGGCAAAAGTCAATTAAAATTTATTCACACTCCAGGACATTCACCTGGAAGTATGTCCATATACATTGATGGTTATATTTTTACTGGAGACACTCTCTTTGCAGGTTCAGTTGGAAGAACAGACCTGGCTGGAGGAAGTATGAAGGATTTATTAAATTCTCTTAAAAAATTAGCTTCTCTGCCTGAAGAAACTGTTGTAATGCCTGGTCATGGTCCGAAAACAAAAATTGGCTACGAAATAAAAACAAATCCCTTTTATCATGAAATTGTTTAAACTATTAATTTTACTACTTATTCTAATCATTTCCTGCAGCAACACGAATAAAGAAAAAACTGAGCAGGAAAAACTTCAAGGGCAACCAATCACTATTGGAATTCTCTCTGAAGAGTCCCCTAAAACCATATATGAAAAGTTTTATTCTCTTAAAAAATTCATAGAAACCATCCTAAAAAAACCTGCATCAATCGACATTGCAAAAGACTACGCAGATCTTGAAAATAAAATAAAACAGAATAAACTTAACCTTCTCATAGTTGACCCTACCATATATTGTGAGCTTAAATGGTCCATGAAAAATAAAATCTATCCTCTTGTAAAACCTGAAGGAGGAACTGCTGAAACAAGAAGTGTTTTTGTAACAAAATATGGGAAAAACATAGATAAAATTTTTGATTCTCTTGGTAAAAAACTTGCTCTTGGAGATGAAAAATCATCATTCAGCTACTTAATACCGCTTTCAATGTTAAAGGATGTTGATATTTCACTCAAGGATTTTAAATCAGTGGATATGCTACAAAAGGAACAAAGAATTGCACTTTCAGTTCTTATTGGCGATCATGATATTGGAGCGATGAGTGAACTGACTGCTAAAAAATATTTGCATGATGGACTTAAAATTGTGAGATACTCTGAATCAACTCCAAGATTTTTAATTGCCTATGTTAACAATTTCCCACCTGAAGAGCTGAAAAAAATTAAAAACTCTATCCTTACTCAATCAAATATAGAAATACTTAGATCCCTGAGCATTGAAAAATTCTCTCATGCTGAAGACAGAGATTTTGATTATATAAGAGTATTAATAAGAAACATAAAAGGGAAAAATTATATTGAATATACTCCTAAAACAATAAAAGTTGCAATTCTGCCTCTTTATAGCCCTTTAACTATTTATAAAAGATATGACCCTTTAATGAGATATTTATCTGAAAAAACAGGTTATGAATTTAAGCTTGTAATTCCTAAAAATTTTGAAGAATTTATTCAACTTGTCAGCGAAGGGAAAGTGGATTTTTCTTATCAAAATCCCTATGTTTTTTCCATTGTATCAAAAAAATATCCAGTTAAAGCTCTTGCTATCACAATCGGAGAAGACTGTACCCAGGATGATGGTATTTGCGGAGACGAACGGTTTAGGGGAATAATTATTACCAAAAAAGATAGCAATATAAATAAAATAGAAGACCTCAAAGGTAAAAGAATAATGATTGTTTCTCCAACTTCTGCAGGAGGATTTTTATCGCAAAAGCTGTATCTTGAGAAAAAGGGATTTAATCTAACAAGAGATTTTAAACTTATTGATGCTAAAAGGCAAGAAAAAGTTATCATAGGCGTTTATAAAGGTGAGGCAGATGGAGGCTTTATAAGAGAGGCAGCATTAAGTGTATGGGCAGAGGAAGTGGATATTTCTAAAATAAAAATTCTTGATTACGGAGAATACCTTCCAAACTGGCCCTTTGCAGTGGTTAAAAACAAAAACCACGAACTAATAGAAAAAGTTAAAAACTCTCTTCTGAATTTAGATTCTACAATATTAAAAAAAGCCAGAATTAAAGGTTTTAAAGAGGCTACTGATGCAGATATCGCAACACTTGAAAAACTTAGCAATAAATAAAGTTTTAGATAAATTTCAAAGAATGAGTATTGTCAAAAAAATTTTTGTCTCATTTTTAATTCTTTTTATAATACTCATCCTTGCTGTTAATCTGCTTATTCTTAATTACCAAAAGAATTCTCTCAAAAGCCAGATTAATAAAAACATCACACTACTGCTGGAAAATCTGTCAAAGGATGCTATAGACCATATTGTTTTTTTTGATCCCCTGGCAATTGATGAAAAAATCACACTTATTATGAATACTCCAGGCATTGATTACATAATGATTGCCGATAAAAATGGTAGAATTATCGGTCATAGCAACAAAAAGGAACTTGGAAATTTTATAGATATTGAGAAAGAAACTTTAAAAAAATGGCAGTATGTTGACAATGAAGAAATAAGACATTTAAATATTCCAATTATGGCTGGAGACACATTTATTGGAATTTTAAGGGCGGGAATTTCAGAAAATAAAATAAATCAATATGTCAGTGATGGTACAAAAGACTTGAAAAACTATATTTTTATTCTCAACTTTTTAGCCCTTGGAGTGACTATTCTTATGTCCTTTATGCTATCAAAAACTCTTATAAAACCCCTTCAAAGGCTTAAAGAAAAAATGTTCCATATCCAGGCAGACAAGCTTGAACTCTGTCAAAATCCATATATTGTCCTTTGCAAAGACATACTTTCATGCACAAAAACTGACTGCCCAGCCTATGGGAAAGAAAGATGCTGGTTAATTAAAGAGGCAAAGGAAAACTGTAAAGTCTGCCACAATATTGATTGTCAGGACTGTTATGTTTATAAAGTCTCCTGCGGTGATGAAATTGGATATTTGATTGAAACATTTAATGAAATGATAATAAAACTCAAACACTCCTTTGAAGAGCTTGACAAAGCTACAAAAGAAAAATTAAAGCTTGAAAAATCATCTGCAATGGCAGAAATGGCAATGACAGTTGCCCATGAGATTAAAAATCCTTTAAATGCTATAAAAGCATCCACCTCTTATATAAAATCTAACTTTGAAGGCGAAGTATTAAGAGAGTTTCTATCTATAATTGATAGAGAGACAGAAAGACTCAATGAATTAATAACAGGTTTTCTTTCCTATGCCAGACCACTTCCTTTAAAATATGAAAAAGCTGATCTAAACAAAGCAATTGCAGATGTGATAAAACTTATTGAAACAGAAGTTAAAGAAGAAGGTAAAATATTAAATATAGAATTTGACAATTCCATACCTGAATTTTACTTTGACAATCACCAGTTAAAACAGGCAATACTGAATCTGCTGGTTAATGCTATGGATGCAACAAAGAAGGGAGACAGTATTACAGTGAAAACATTAAAAAAAGACAGCAAAGTATTAATAACAATATCTGACACTGGTATGGGAATCCCTGAAGAGCTTTTAAATAAAATATTTGAACCTTTTTTTACTACAAAAACAACAGGTTCAGGACTTGGACTTGCTTGCGTTGAAAGAATTATAAAGAATCATGATGGAAGTATAACTGTTAACAGTAAAAAAAATGGTGGAACAGAATTTATAATAGAATTACCATTAAAATTATAAAAAATGGCAAAGATACTTTATATAGACGATGAAATCAGTGCCTTAAAAGCAATATCAGCTATCTTAAAAAAAGCAGATTTCAATGTTCTTACCGCAACTACAGCTGAAGAAGGAATTGCCATACTTAAAGAAAATCCTGTTGACTGCCTTTTACTTGACTATCGTCTTCCTCAGATGGACGGAATAGAACTGCTTAAATGGCTTAAACTGAATGGAATCAATATACCAACAGTAATGCTTACTGCCTATGGTACCATAGAAAAGGCAGTTGAAGCCATGAAATTGGGTGCCTATCATTATTTAATTAAACCTGTTGATACAGAACTTTTAATAAATATCCTGAAGGAAGCAGTTGAAAAAACATCTATGTATTTTAAAGAAACTGAAAAATCAGTCAGTCCCTTCCCTGAAATTATAGGAAAAAGCAAAGCAATGCAGGAAGTTTTCTATATAATGCAAATGGTATCGGAAAGCAATGCAAATGTATTGATTACAGGCGAATCAGGCACAGGTAAAGAGCTTGTGGCAAGAGCAATTCATAAAAAATCACCAAGAAATACAAAACCTTTTATTATCATAGATTGCACAACAATACCTGAGGCTCTTCTTGAAAGTGAGCTTTTTGGACACGAAAAAGGAGCATTCACAGGTGCTTTAGATAGAAAAATCGGACTATTTGAAATTGCCAATGAAGGCACAGTATTTCTTGATGAAATTGGAGAATTATCCATGTCTTTACAGAAAAAACTTTTAAGGTTTTTACAGGAAAAGGAAATTCAAAGAATCGGCAGTAACACAAGAATAAAAGTTGATGTAAGAATAATATCTGCTACAAATCGGAATCTTGAAAAACTGGTAAAAGAAGGCACATTTAGAGAAGACCTTTATTGGAGGCTCAATGTTGTAAGAATTAACCTTCCTCCATTGAGGGAACGAAAAGAAGACATACCCCTGCTTGTTAATCATTTTTTAAATAAGTACTCAAGAGAAAACAATAAGCCCATTCCTCAGCTTGATCCTGAAATTATGAATGCCCTGATGAACTATGACTGGCACGGAAATGTTCGAGAGCTTGCAAATGTCATAGAAAGAGCTGTTGTACTTTCACCTTCCGGAATAATTTCAATGAAACATTTACCCAGAAGAATTCAGGAACAATCAGGATGGACATCTTTAAAAGAAAACAGTTTAAATCTCTTAGAAGTTGAAAAATCATTAATTCTTAAAGCGTTAAACTCAACTGGATGGAATCAAACAAAAACTGCCCAGATTTTAGGGATTTCAAGGAAACAACTTCGCACTAAAATGAAAAATCACGGTCTTTTACCAGACTCCGAAGAAGAATAAAAAATTGTCATAGTCAACATTAAATCTTATATTTCCTGAATAACTTATTTAATTTATTAACACAGTCAACTATTGCTTTTGCAGAAATCTCCTCATAATCTAAAAGTTCTTCAGGTGCACCACTTTTTGGAGTTTTTCTGCAGGCAAGACTATAAACTCTTTCAGCCCCCACTTCAGATTTCACTGCCTCTGCAATGCCTCCAGCCGGATAATGGTCTTCAACTGTAATAATTGCTTCTGTCTCTGAAAGAGCCTCCTTTAGAGTTTCTACATCAAGGGGCTTTAAACTGTATAAATCTATAACTCTGATAAAGATTCCTCTGTTTTTAAGTTCTTCATATGCTTTCAGTGCTTCATGGAGAGTTATTCCTGCTCCAATAACTGTGAATAAATCTTTATCAGACTTTCTGATTACCTTTAAACCACCAATCGGAAACTCCTCATCATAGCTATAAATAACAGGGGTAGTAGAGCGAGTTGTTCTTATATAAACAATTCCTTTGTATTTTGCTGCCTCTCTTACAAGCTTTTCTGTAGAGACCGCATCACTGGGATAAAGTATCACACTGTTTAAAATACTTCGCATCATTGCAATGTCTTCAAGTCCCATCTGACTTGGACCATCCTGCCCAATAGAAACCCCAGCATGAGAGCCAACCAATTTTATGTTTACTTCACTGTATTGAGCCATTCTTATATGGTCAAAAGCACGTGTTAAAAAAGCTGCAAAGGTTGATACAAAAGGAATCTTTCCTCTAAGTGAAAGTCCTACAGCCATTCCAACCATATTTTGTTCTGCAACAAAGCATTCAAAAAATCTTTCTGGATAATGCTTTTTAAATATCTCTGCGTATGTAGAGTTAGAAACCTCTGCGTCAAGCACAACAATATCTGGAAATTCTGGAAATATTTTTACCAATGCCTCACCATAGGCACGCCTTGTGGCAACCATCTCACCAATGTTATATCTGTTTGTAAACTCTTTTATCTCCAAAGCTTGCTGTTTAGGCTTAAGACTATCAGGCTTTTTTATTGAAATCGTAAGTCTTTTTATCTCTCCAAGTTCTTTCAAAGCCTCTTTAAATTCAGCCTCTGAGAGAGCTACTCCATGTCTACCTTCTCTGTCTTCAAGAAAAGAGACTCCTTTACCTTTCACTGTTTTTGCAATTATCATTGTTGGTAACTTGCTTTTTAAAGCTTCATCATAAGCTTTAAAAATCTCATCAAAGTTGTGACCATCAATGCATATAGTTTTCCATCCAAAAGAAGAAATTCTTTTTTCATAGGCAGACAAATCCCATCCATACATTGTCTCACCACGTTGACCAAGTCTATTAACATCAAGTATTCCGATGAGATTGTCAAGTTTGTAATATGAAGCAAGTTGTATAGCTTCCCATACTGAGCCTTCAGCCATTTCACTGTCGCCAAGCAAAACAAAAACACGATAAGGGAGTCTATCAATATATTTTCCATTTATTGCTATTCCAGCTCCTATTGAAAGACCCTGACCAAGAGAACCTGTTGCTGCCTCAGCATATGGAAATGCTCTTACAGGATGACCTTCAAGTAGAGAACCAAATTTTCTTAATGTTAAAAGCTCTTGTTCTGTTAATTTTCCTGCTACTGTCCATAAGGAATAAAGAAGTGGAGCTGCATGACCTTTTGAAAATATTAATCTATCGTTGTTTGGATTATCAGGATTATCTGCATCAAAATGAAAAAAGCCTCCAAAAAGGAGGCTTGCCATTAATTCCACTGAAGAAAGGCATGATGTAGGATGACCTGATCCTGCATTAGTTGTTGAAAGAAGAATGTAATATCTTAAAAGCTTTGATAATTCTGCTAATTCCTTCACTTTTTATTTTCTGGAGTTTCACTTATAAGCATTTTTAAAAGTTTCATCCTGCTTGGATGTTTAAGCTTTCTTAAAGCTTTAGTCTCAATCTGACGCACTCTTTCCCTTGTGATCGAAAGATATCTTCCAACTTCTTCCAGGGTATGGTCTCTATCTTCCCCTATTCCGAATCTCATTTTGATAACTTTTTCTTCCTTTGGTGTAAGAGTTTTTAAAATTCTCTGAATATGTTCACTCAGTTCTGTTCTTTCAGCTTCTGCAACAGGAGAAGGAGAAGTCTTATCTCCAATAAAGTCTTCAAGCTCTGTATCTTCATCTCCAATTGGCGTTTGGAGTCCTATTGGATCCTGTATAGCTCTGAAAACTTCCTCAACTTTCCTTACAGGAACGCCGAGTTTTTCAGCAATTTCTTCATTACTTGGTTCTCTTCCAAGTTGCTGTGTAAGTTCACGAGATGCTTTTGTAACCCTATTATAAAACTCCATCATATGAACCGGGACTCTTATTGTTTTTGTTTGATCAATTAAAGCCCTTGTGATCGCCTGCCTGATCCACCATGTTGCATAAGTTGAAAATTTGAATCCTTTTTCATATTTAAATTTATCAACGGCTTTCATTAAACCAATATTGCCTTCTTCTATTAAATCAAGAAGAGGAAGCCCTCTGCCTACATAGTTTTTTGCAATGTTAACCACAAGTCTTAAATTTCTGGTAATTAATTCATTTTTTGTTTCTTCAACAAGACATTTTGCTTTATATATCTTTTGCCAGATATTTTTCAATTCATCTATCTTAAGCCCTGATTCGTTTTCAATCTTTTTAATTTCTGTATGAACTTCTTTATAAAGATTCTCCAATTGTTTTGTATTTTCACCGGATTTCTTTTTTTCATTTATAAGTTTCCGTAATTCTTTGATAGAACCATATTCTTTAATTTTTTCTTCAATTTTTTCAATGTCATTAATTAAATTTTCCATGCGAATAATAGTTCTACTTAGTGCCTCTTCTGCTTTGTCTTCTTCAGTTAAAGTTTCAACATCTTCTTCTTTATTTATCTCATCTAAAATTTTTTGATAAAGAGTTAATCCCATTACTGTCTCTTTAATTATGCTCTTTCCTTCCTGAAGTTTTTTAGCAAGTTCAACTTCCTCTTCCTTGGTAAGTATTGGAATATCACCCATTGAATTAAAATAAGCCTGAACGAGGTCCTCTACATGCTCCTCTTCTTCAAGTTCTTCCTCTTCTTCTAAAAATACTTCCTCCTCATCTTCATCAACAACTCTCACTCCCATATCACTCAAAACATCAATAAGATCCTCTAGTTCTTCCGGAGAATAATATTCTGATGGAAGAGCTTCATTGATTTCATCATATGTAAGTTTTCCTCTTTTTTTCCCGAGATTTACAATTTCTTCAAAAATATCTCTTTCCTTCATATTAATCCTCTACAAAGTAGTTTATATTTAAATCTTATCAATTTTTAAAAAATTTTCAACTCTTAAAAAATAAAATAAAAAAGAGAAAGGGATTAACCCTTCCTCTTTTTTATAAAAATATTTTTTGACAAGAAGAAATAAAAGAGTAAGTCAAGACGCACGACCTATTAGTACTGGTAGGCTAAACACCTCACGGTGCTTACACCTCCAGCCTATCAACCTGGTAGTCTACCAGGGGTCTTTAGGTCCTGAGTTTCCCCAGGAACGGGAGACCTAATCTTGGGACGGGCTTCCCGCTTAGATGCCTTCAGCGGTTATCCCTTGCGGACATAGCTACCCAGCATTGCCGCTGGTGCGACAACTGGAACACCAGAGGTCCGCCCACCCCGGTCCTCTCGTACTAGGGGCAGCCTCCCTCAAGTCTCCTACGCCCACAGCAGATAGGGACCGAACTGTCTCACGACGTTCTGAACCCAACTCACGTACCGCTTTAATGGGCGAACAGCCCAACCCTTGGGACCTACTTCAGCCCCAGG
>NZ_JBMFOO010000012.1:0-6634 GCF_049969575.1 Thermodesulfovibrio sp.
AGCCATTAAAAGATTGGGATGTAAAAATTTACAGAGGTGTTTTAACAGGCTTTAATGATGCATTTATTATTGATACAGAAACAAGAAACAGGATTTTGGCAAACTGCAAAACAGAAGAAGAAAGGAAGAGAACAGAAGAGATTATTAAGCCAGTTTTAAGAGGAAGGGATATTGGAAGGTATTATTATAAATGGGCAGGGTTGTGGGTGATATATATACCTTGGCATTTTCCATTACACAAAAATCAAAATATTACAGGAGCTTCTGAATTAGCAGAAAGTGAATTTAGAAAGAAATATCCAGCTTTATACAGTTATTTACTTCAATATAAAGATGGACTTATGCAAAGGAACAAAGAAGAGACTTGCAAAAGGTATGAGTGGTATGCTTTACAAAGATGGGCAGCGGACTACTACCCCGAATTTGAAAAGGAGAAGATTGTGTGGCAGGAGATGACATATGAACCCGCTTTTGCATATGATGATAGGAATTATTATACAAATCAGACTATTTATATAATGACAGGCAAAAATTTAAAATATATTTTGGGTGTCCTTAACTCAAAGGTTTCAGAAAAATATATGTCTATGATTGCTTATTCTTTATCTGAAGGAGCACAAAGATGGATAAAGCAATATGTAGAACAAATCCCCCTTCCCCCCATCACCCCCCAAAACCATCACATAGTCAAAGAGATAGAAAATCTCGTCTCCCAAATCCTTTCCCTCACCCAATCTCCGGACTACGAAACAAATCCACAAAAACAAGCAAAAGTCAAAGAACTTGAAAAAGAAATAGATAAATTGGTTTATAAACTCTATGATTTAACAGAGGAAGAAATAAAAATAATTGGAGGGGCAAGAAATGAATGGTAGAAAATGGAAATTAGATGATCAAACAAAAGCTGAAAAAACTTTTAAAATTTCTATTCATTTCTCCTTCTTTGAAAATAAGTATTCTTAGCGGTCTTTTGCCACTGGAGGTTAAAGGGAAAATTTTAGAGGATTATCTGGCATTAGTTTTTGTTAAAGATTTTTAGAAAAAAAGGGAGAGACATCATGGAGGCGTTGAAGTGATGTATGCGAAGATATAGGTTTGCGCATACCCACTTGACTTTTTTTTAATTCTGTTTTTTAATAGATAACGATTAACATGTTCAACTGGGATTGGCAAACAAAGGAAAAATTAGTATGTGATGTGAACGACTGGAAAAACAGATTCAATTTTGTCCATGAATTTGTCCCAAGTCCTGATGGAGACAAGATTGCTGCAGTTGTTGAAATTGAAGACAAAAAGGTTACGCCATGCATAAATGGAAAAACATGGGATGACACATTTGAAAGAGTTTGTTTTTTAAGGCTTATTCCTGATGGTTCTGTTACCTGCCTTGTTTTGAAGAATTATGAATGGACAATGGCAAAGGATGAGGTTTTGCTTGATGAAACTTTTGATTATGCATGGAATCTTCAGTTCAGCAAAGATGCATCATGCGCAGCCTTTAATATAAAAAAAGGAGATTCCTATGGAGCCTGTGTAAATGGAAAGGTTTGGGATAATCTCTTTTTTGATGCGAGGGATTTATTTATCTCACCTGATGCCAAAAAAACAGCCTGCTATGTAAGGACAAAAAATCCTCAGGTGCTTGATATATTTAGTTTTAAAGAAGGAGTATGGACAGTTGCAGTTAATGGAGTTCCGTGGGATAAAAACTTTATTTCTGTTTTTGGATTAACTTTCAGTCCTGATGGGAAAAGGATTGCTGCTACAGTCAGGCTTTCCCAGCAGGAATTTACAGTGGCAGTTGATGGAGCTCTGTGGAAGGAGATTTTTCCTAATGCATGGGAGCCTGCTTTCATCAATGAAAATGATGTATGCGTTCCTATTAAAACAGATAAAGGATGGACACTGGTTTTGAATGGAAAACCTTTATGGGATAAGTATTTTGTCCAGCTATGGAATCAGAGAGTTAGTCCTGAGGGGAAAAGGATTGCAGCAGTTGTTGCCACAGAGTTTGGAAAATGGACAGTAGCTGTTGACGGAGTTGCATGGACAAAGACATTCTCTCAGGCTGTTCTGCCTCCTCAATTCAGTCCTGATGGTAAAAAAGTAGCATCTGTTGTAAGGGAAAACAATTTATGGACAGTGGCTGTTGACGGAATTGCATGGAGCGAAGGCTTTGAAAGAGTATGGACACCCCAATTCAGCCCTGATGGTTCTCACATTGTTGCAAAAGTAGAAAGGGACGGAGTTTTCTTTATAGTGCTTGATGGAAAGATTGGAAAGGATGTTTTTGAGATGCTGTGGGAGCCTGTTTTCAGTCCTGATGGAGAAAAAATTTTAGTAAGATGTCTCAAAAATGGAAAGTATTATAGAAAAATTTTTACAATTGGAGAGATTTTAAGATAATGGAGCAGTTTTTCAGAGATCCATCAATTTATACACTGGCGAGAGGTCCACTTGTCTGGCTTGCCTTTGTGGTGTTTTTTGCCGGGATATTTTATCGTGTTTATCACAGCATTCAGCTTGCAAAAAAAGAAAAGGTAATATATCCTTATCTGAGCTTTAAATACACTCTTCGTTCTATCATTCATTGGCTTATACCTTTTGGAAGTATAAGTATGAGAAGACATCCATGGTTTACATTGCTGACTTTTGTTTTTCACATATGCGTTATTTTAACTCCTTTATTTTTAGCCGGTCATATCGAGCTGTGGTATGACTCATGGAAGATTAGCTGGTGGAGTTTGCCTCAGTCCCTGGCTGATGCAATGACATTGCTTGTCATATTTGCTATAATTCTGCTTGTTATCCGTAGAATAATTCAACCAGATGTGAGATTTCTTACTGGTAGGGAGATTATATGGCAATTATTATTGTAGCTGCACCTTTTATAACAGGATTTCTTGCCCATTATGAGCTTTTCTTTGAGTATAGAATAATGCTTACGATTCACATGATTACGGGAGAAATCATGCTTGCTACTATTCCTTTTACGAGACTCAGCCACATGTTTTTCTTCTGGCTCATAAGGGCTCATACTGGAAGTGAGTTTGGTGCAGTAAGACATTCAAGGGATTATTGATATGACAGAGTTTGTTAGAAAGACAGTAGCAGACATAGGAATTGACAAAACCTTAGAAGAAATTGATGAAGTTAGAATAAAAAAGGCTATTGATTGGGTTTTAAAAAGAGAAGCCTCTGCAAGGCTTAAAGTCTTTGTAGATACCTGTGTTAGATGTGGAATGTGTTCTACTTCCTGTCATCATTATTTATCCCATGATAATGATCCAACCTATGCACCTGCAGCCAAAGTAAAGCAAACAATATGGGATATACTCAATAAAAATGGCAATGTTGGTAAGGAGGACATAAAAAAATATGCAAGAATTGCCTTCTCTGAATGCAATCTCTGCCGGAGATGTGTTCAGTTCTGTCCCTTTGGTATTGATATTGCTTATTTAATTAGCCTTGTAAGAAGAATATGTTGCCTTATTGGCGCAGTTCCTCAGTATATTCAGGATCAGGCATTGAGTCACATGCAGACAACAAATATGTTGTGGTTTAGACAGGATGAATGGCTTGATACAGTTCAATGGCTTGAAGATGAACTGAGGGCAGAAATTAAAAATGCAAGAATTCCAGTGGGTAAAAAAGACGCTGAAATTCTTTATCTTGCCCATGGACTTGAGGCAAAATACATGACTGGGCTTCTTGCTAACATGGCAAAGATAATGAATGTGGCAAAGGTTGACTGGACAATGCCTGATTGTGATGGATGGGATTATACAAACAAATCTTTTTATGCTCAGGATCATGAAACTCTTCAGAAAGTGGTGAGAACTCACTATGAAGTTGCCTTTAAATTGAATGTTAAGAGAATTGTTATGGGAGAGTGCGGACATGCCTACAGAACAGGCATATATGAAGGAACAAGACTTATTGGCTGGAAGGAAAATCCAATTCCCTATCTATATGGTGTTGAGTTCTTCTACGAACTCTTAAAAAACAACAGAATAAAAATCAGCCAAAAAATTAAAGAACCTGTAACATTGCAGGATCCCTGTAATATCATCAGATATAGAGGACTAAGAGAAAAACTCAGATATATTGTAAACAGTCTTTGCGAAAACTTTATAGAGATGTCGCCAAAAGATGACCATAACTACTGTTGTTCTGCTGGCGGAGGAATGATTGATGCGGGTCCGCCATGGAAGATGGCAAGAATTGAAGGCGGTAGAATAAAGGCAGAACAGATAAAAGACACAGGAGCAAAAATAGTGATTGCACCATGTCATACCTGTCATAAGGGAATTGAAGACTTAAATGACTATTACAAGCTTGGAGTTCATGTAAAGTTTTTAACAGACATGATTGCAGAGCAAATGGAAATTCCTGAAGAGATGAGAGCATGAGGAAAATTGGGTTTATAGGAATTTTGCTGTTTGTAGTTTTCTCTGGATTAGGTATCTATGCTTCGCTGTCTTCAGAACCTGTCAGTAAAAGCCCAGAGGCAGGTAAAGATATTATCGCAATTGCACATAAAGAAATATTTTGGCAGACTTGAATATGGCACGGTCTTATTTGAACATCAAAAGCATGTTGAAGCTCTGGCAAAGGCTTTTAAAAAGCCTGATGAAAGAATTTGTCAGGATTGTCATGTTCAGGACAAATTCGGTGAATTTTCCTTTGAGTTTCCTAAAAACATTGATAGAAAGGATTCTTCACTGCTTAAGAATGCCTATCATGAGCAGTGCCTGAGATGTCATCAAAAATTAAGCTTTGAAAAAATTAAAACAGGGCCTGTAATTCTCTCCTGCAGGGAATGCCATAAGAAAGAAAATGATGATATGATAGTTAAACATCCTTCAGTGGAGTTTGATTTTTCCCTTCATGACAAACATGTGAAAAAACATAAAAAAAGACTGTAGTCTTTGCCATCATATATATGACATTGAAGAGAAAAACAAAGAACTTGCACTGGTATATGAGAAAGGAACTGAGCAGTCCTGTTATTACTGTCATGATTTAAATAAGAAGAAAGGACCGGAACTTTCAAAAATAGTAAAAATAGCAAAACAGGACAATTGGAATATTGAAAGAGCCTTTCACAGCTTGTGTTTAAACTGTCATTTACATAATAAGTTAGAGGCTAAGGAAGCAGGACCACTAAAGTGTTCAAAGTGTCATACAGGAAAATATAAAACAATTGAGGAACTTAAAGATATTCCAAGACCTGAAAGGGATCAGCCAAAGATTGCCTTCATAAACATTGAAGAAGCAAAAATGAAAGGAGTTTCGTTTGATCATGAGTTTCACGAAAAGAATAATAAGACATGTAGAAGCTGCCATCATGAAACGCTAAAAAGTTGTAGAGAATGTCATAATCTAAAAGGCAAACAGGAAGGTGGATTTGTAAATATTCTTACAGCCTATCATTCGCAAAACTCGCAGATGAGCTGTCAGGGCTGTCATAGAAATTTAACCAGTAAGAAAGAATGCATTGGCTGTCATTACTTTATTGCACCAGTTAAAACAGAGGTGGCAAACAAAGAAATATGTAGCAGATGCCACAGTGGTAAAAAAGAGATTGAAAAGGTTGCTCCATTCATTGTTTCACCTCAAAAAGTGAAGGAAGAAGTTGAGATAAAACATATTGAAAAGGAGTTTAATCCTGTTAAGATGCCTCATTATAAAATGGTAAAAAAACTTGCAGAAATATCAAATCAAAGCAAGGTTGCAACATATTTCCATAAGGATTTAAATACAATTTGTAAAGGTTGTCATCATAAAAGTAAAGAAGAAGCCGAAGCAAAGACAGCACCTCTTTGTGTTAGTTGCCACAGTGTATCATTTGACTCTCAGGTGCCTGCAAGACCAAGACTTCAATCTGCTTATCATGGAATGTGTATTAGTTGTCATGAAAACATGGAGTTACAGAAACCAAAAACCTGCACTGATTGTCATGAAAGAAAAGGAGGGATATAAAAATGTACATCCTTGAACAGCTTTTTTCTCATCATGGAGCTGAGTATGCCATTGCTGTGCTTTCAATATTTGCATTTATTGTTATTGTGGGAATGCTAAGGGAAAGGAAAAGATATTGAGTTTATGGAGTACCACGGTATGAAAAGAAGAGAATTTTTAAAGAGGATATTGACAATTGCAGGAATTAGTCTGATTGGTGGAAAAGGAAATGTTTACGGAGAATCACCTTCAGATTTATCTCAGAGAGCTGTGAAATCAACAGGTAACATTGCAAATAGAAAGAATTGGTTAAAATATGAAGCATTAAAAGACAAGCAAAAGCCAAAGGAGCCCTATGCTGTGCTTGTTGACCTTACAAAATGTATTGGATGCAGAAGATGTGAATGGGCATGCAATGAATGGAATAAAAATCCGAATAAGCCAATTAAAGAGTTTGAGGAATCAAAAGATAAAAAACCTTCAGTCTTTGATAAAATACGAAGAACCTCTGCTGGAGCATTTACAGTTGTTAATAGATTTTACGAAAATGGTCGCCCTGTTTATGTAAAAAAACAATGCATGCATTGCACTGAACCTGCCTGTCAGGCTGCATGTTTTGTAGATGCCTTTAAGAAAACTCCTCATGGAGCAGTGCTTTATAATCCTTCTT
>NZ_JBMFOO010000012.1:6734-43976 GCF_049969575.1 Thermodesulfovibrio sp.
TGTTTCTCATAGCACCATCTAAGATTCATCCTCTCTGGTATTCGGCATTACTGCCGTTGTTTTTCCTCATCTCTGCAGTTTTTGCTGGAATTTCAATGGTCATAATTGAAAGCACTATATCACATAAAATCTTTAAAGAATACATAAAAGAGTTTGATGAAAAAGACTTCGATAGAAAGACAATAGGGCTTGCTAAGGCTCTTGTTGTATCGCTTTTTGTATATTTAATTCTTAAAATTCTTGACCTTACCCATTACGATAACTGGCATTATCTAAATACTGATTATGGCTACTGGTATCTTTTTGAAATTGTCGGATTTGTAATGACTCCTGCATTGATTTTAATAAATGCAATAAAAACAAATAATGCTAAAGTAGTTAGAGTAGTAGCCTTTGTTGTTGCTTTTGGAGTAATTGTTAATCGTTTTAATGTAAGTCTCATTGCCTACAACTGGTATATTCCTCTTTCTGATAAATACTATCCTACCTGGATGGAAGTGGCGCTCTCTCTGGGAGTTGTTACATTAATAATTCTTTTTTATAGATTCATTGTCAGAAGAATGCCTATTTTGTCATAGAGTTTACATTTTTAACGGTTCATACTTTATCTTTGATATTCTTTGACCTACCATTTCAATAACTTTGAAAACTTTACCATTAACATTTACAGTGTCACCAACGCGGGGAATTCTTTGAAGAGCTGTAAGAATAAATCCTCCAAGAGTATCATACTCTTCTGATTCTTCAATTTCTATTCCATAGTCTTCTTTTAAATCTCTTATTGAGATGGTTGCATCAATTATCATTGAACCATCTGCAAGCATTATTACAGGCATTTCAGTATCATACTCATCTCGTATCTCACCTACCAATTCTTCAATAATATCCTCAAGAGTTACAAGACCAGTTACAATACCGTATTCATCAACAACCAATGCCATATGAACTCTTTTTTTCTGCATCTCTTTAAGAAGAATGTTAATTTTCATTGTTTCAGGAACAAACATTGGAGGCTTTAGAAGTCTTTTTATATCCAGTGTTTCTGGATTTTTAATAAGTGCATTATAAAAATCCTTTGCATGAAGTATTCCTCTGATGTCATTTAAGTCTTTTCCCAGTGCAGGATATCTTGAAAACTTTTCATCCATGATAATCTTTTTAATCTCATCAATGCTCATGTAAATACTAACAGTAACCATTTGAGGAGCCGGGACCATTATTTCTTTAACTGTTATTTCACTAAAACTAAATGCACTGTGAATGAGTTGACGCTCTTCAGGTTCAAATATGCCTTTTTCTTCTCCCTCTTCAATTAGAAGCTTTAATTCTTCTTGAGAAATAAAGCCTCTCTGGGAAAATGCTTTAAGTCCAAAGGGTTTGAGAACAAAATTTGTGCTAATAGTGAGAATTTTTACAAAAATAAATGTTAATTTTGAAAACTTATCGATAAATTTTGCAGTTTTTAAACTTACCCAATCAGGATGAACAAGAGCAATGGACTTTGGAATTAGTTCACCGAGTACTACTGAAAAGTAGGTAACTAATATGACAACTATAGCTAAAGAGATTGCTTCAGCAGAAACTTTTAAAAAATTGAATGGTAGAAGTTCAATCAATGGTTTTATATTTTCTACTGCATAAGCACCTGCCAGAGCTGAAGCAAGGCTGCCTATAAGGGTAATTCCAACTTGAATTGTCGCAAGGAATTTATCTGGATTTTCTTTGAATTTTTTAACTATTTCAGCATTTGGATTTTTTTCTTCAATTAGCTGTTTAAGTCTTGATCTTCTTAATGTAACAACTCCAATTTCAGCTGCAGCAAAAAAACTGTTTAAAATAATCAAAAAAAATATTAAAAAAATTTCGTTCATATTGTTGAAATTTTTTTAGCCAGTGCCTCTGCTACCTCCTGTGTTCCTGCTGGTGGATTTGGATCATCAGGTGATTTCATATCATAGGTTACAAATTTTCCTTCTTCTATGATTTCTGCTACAGCTTTTTCTATTTTGTTAGCAGCCTCTGTTTCACCAAGATGTTTTAACATCATAACTGCACTTAATATTATTGCAAAAGGATTTACTTTATTCAATCCTTTATATTTTGGTGCACTTCCATGAGTGGGCTCAAAAACAGCATATTCATCACCAATGTTTGCACCTGGTGCCAGTCCAAGTCCTCCAATTAATCCTGCTGCAAGGTCACTTATAATGTCTCCATAAAGATTTGGTAGTACAAGCACATCATAAAGCTCTGGTTTTTGAACGAGTTGCATACACATGTTATCCACTATTTTATCTTCAAACTCTATGTCTGGATAACTGGTTGCTACCTGTCGTGCAACTTCAAGGAAAAGTCCGTCAGTGTATTTCATAATATTTGCTTTGTGCACAGCAGTAACTTTTTTTCTTCCGTTTTTTCTTGCATATTCAAATGCAAATCGGACAATTCGATCTGTTGCAAAAACTGAAATTGGTTTAATACTTATTCCAGAATCCTGTCTTATTCTTTTTCCTGTTTTTTCTTCAATAAATTTAATCAACTGAAGAGTATCAGCTTCATCTTTCTTAAATTCAATTCCTGCGTAAAGGTCTTCAGTGTTTTCTCTTATTATGACAAGATCGATATTTTCATATTTTGTTCTTGCACCTTTAAAGCTTTTGCAAGGTCTTACACAGGCATAAAGGTCTAAAGCCTGCCTGAGGGTGACATTTACACTTCTG
The DNA here is from genome assembly GCF_049969575.1 of Thermodesulfovibrio sp. Taxonomy (NCBI): domain Bacteria; kingdom Pseudomonadati; phylum Nitrospirota; class Thermodesulfovibrionia; order Thermodesulfovibrionales; family Thermodesulfovibrionaceae; genus Thermodesulfovibrio; species Thermodesulfovibrio sp. The sequence continues at coordinate 9,455 of NZ_JBMFOO010000012.1, forward strand.
AAACCTGTTCCAACAGGTGTTGTTATTGGTCCTTTTATTGCTATTTTATTTTTTTTAATTGAATTTATTACTCTATCTGGTAGAGGATTTCCCTCTTTTAAATAAACTTCCTCACCAGCATTCTGAATCTCCCAGTTAATTTTTACTCCTGTGGCTTCTACAACTCGCATCATTGCTTCTGATATTTCAGGACCAATTCCATCTCCTGGAATGAGTGTGATAGTATACATTTATCAGTCCTCCTTATGGTGTTACTGTAAGAATCTGCCTGACGATGTCAGGATACTGGGCTATAAACCTAAGCTCATCATCAGTGAGAGGTTTCTGAGTATGTAAATTTGCATACTGAACAAGTTCAAGTATTTTTCTTGCTTCATTGTCATCATGAAATTCTATGCCAAGCTTGCTGTATACATATCTGAATCCTTTTATTCCACCGTATTCTCCAGTGGTGATAATCCTTCCTGTTTCAAGAAGTTCTGGCTCTCCACGACCAACATCTTCTGGAGAGTAAAGTTCGTAATTGGCTCTGTCTTTTAAAACTCCATCAGCATGAATGCCTGATTCATGAGCAAATGCATTTGCACCAGTGCCTGGCTGATTTATAGGAATTGGAATATTAAAAGCATAGGAGGCGTATTTTGCAATCTTCCATGCCATTTTAAGATTAACATGTTCATCAAGAGGACACTTTTCTTTCAGTCCATGGGAAAACTTCAGAGCAAGAATTGTTGAGACTAAATCAGCATTGCCAGCTCTTTCACCATATCCATTTACTGTTGTATTTATGTAACTGTCTACTCCTGCTTCTACTGTAGCCTGAGCTCCTGCTACAGAGACTGCTTCTGCCATGCCAAGGTCATTATGACAGTGCATTTCAATGGGGAATTTTGTTGCCAGAGCAAGAGTATGAATTCTTTCATAAATTGTAATGGGGTCTTCGCATCCCAGTGTATCACAATAGCGGAATCTATCTCCACCTGCTTCTTTACCTGCAAGAATAAATTCAATGAGTCTGCTGAGTTCGGTACGAGAGGCATCTTCTGCATTAAATCCTACTGTTTCTGCTCCAAGTTCTTTAGCAAGTTTTACAGCATTATACATGCTTTTTACTATATCATCCCATGTTTTTCTTCCCTGAAACTTACCCTGTATCATAATTTCAGATGTAGAGATTGAAAGATTTAAGTGTTTAAGTTTTGGGCAGTTTTTAAATGCTAACTCCACATCTTCAGGAATAGCTCTTGCCCAGCCTTCAAGATGAATTCTTTTAAAAACTCCCATCTCAGCAAGTTCAAGATTGGCATTAATGTAATTAATTTCATGTTTTAGGGTAGGGAATCCAATTTCACTCTGATAAACGCCCATCTCATCAAGATATAAATTAAGCATTGTTTTTGAAAGCTTTGGAAGCAGTATTCTTGAAGTCTGAACGCCATCTCTATTTGTTACATCAATAAGATAAACTTTTGGCTTGTCTGCCATTTAATCCTCCTTTTTTGAAAATTTGTTATTTTCTTTGTGATATTTCTCTTGGAATGGCTACTTTACCTGTTCTAACAAATTCTTTTATTCCAAAGGGTTTCATAAGTTCTATAAAAGCCTGAATCTTTTTTTCATCTCCTGTGACTTCTATTGTATATGTTGTAGGCCCTGAATCAACAACTCTTCCACGAAATATTTCAACTGTTTTTAATACCTCAAGTCTATTTTCCTTTCTTGGTGCTATTTTAATTAAAACCATTTCTCTTTCTACATGATCTATTTCTGTTAAATCAACTACTTTTATAACATCAACAAGTCTGTTAAGCTGTTTTGTAATTTGTTCAATAACTCTATCATCACCTGTTGTTACGATTGTCATTATTGATATTTGAGGATCAATTGTTTCTCCAACTGAAAGACTTTCTATATTATAACCTCTGCCACTGAACAATCCTGCAATTCTTGCCAGAACTCCAAATTTGTTTTCTACTAAAACAGAAATTGTGTGTCTCACTTTTTCCTCCTATTTGACCGCTTTCAGCTTGCGCTCTTTTTTCTTTTCTTCCAAAATCATTTGATCAATAGGAGCTCCAGGTGGCACCATAGGATAAACCTTTTCCTTCCAATCAACAACAAAATCCATAAATACTGGCTTTCTTATTGATAAAGCTTCTTTTATTACAGGTTCTACTTCACTTGGTTTTGTTGCTCTTAATCCCACTGCACCGTAAGCTTCGGCAACTTTTACAAAATCTGGTGCTGTGCTTAAATAAGTATGAGAGTATCTTTCATTATAAAAAAGCTCTTGCCATTGTCTTACCATTCCAAGATAGCTGTTGTTTAATATGGCAACCTTTACAGGTAAATCGTAAACAACAGCTGTTGCCAGTTCTTGAATATTCATCTGAATACTTCCGTCTCCTGCTATATCAATCACTGTCATCTGAGGAAATGCAAGTTGAGCACCAATTGCTGCAGGAAAACCATATCCCATTGTGCCAAGTCCACCTGATGTTACAAATCTGCGAGGTTTGTCAAATTTATAAAACTGTGCTGCCCACATCTGATTCTGACCAACCTCTGTTGTAATAATTGCGTCCCCTTTTGTAATCTCATATATCTTTTCAATAACATACTGAGGTTTTATAACTTCTGGGTCAAATTCGTATGTAAGAGGTTTTTCCTTTTTCCATTGATTTATCTGTTTAAGCCATGCCTTTCTTACTTCTTCCCACTGAGGCTTTATTTCTTCTTTGAGAATCTTGTTTAATACCTGAAGCACTCTGCTAACATCTCCAACTATGGGAATGTCAACTCTTACATTTTTACGAATTGATGTAGGATCAATATCTATATGAATAATTTTTGCCTGAGGAGCAAAAGCATCTGTTTTTCCTGTGACTCTGTCATCAAATCTCATTCCAATTGCGATTATTAGATCCGAGTTCTGCACTGCCATGTTTGCGTAGTAAGTGCCATGCATTCCAAGCATTCCCAGCGAAAGCTCATGAGTGCGCGGAAAGCTACCAAGTCCCATAAGGGTGTTTGCAACAGGAATTTGTGTCATCTCTGCAAGCTCTTTTAAATGTTCATGAGCTTCAGAAATAATACAACCTCCTCCAGCAATAATTACAGGTTTCTTCGCTTTAGCAATTTCTTGTGCTGCTTTTTTTATCATATAAATATTGCCTTCGTAAGTTGGGTTATAGCTTCTTATGTGAACTGTCTCTGGCCAGATAAACTCTGCCTTGCCCTGGGTTACATCCTTAGGAAGGTCGACAAGAACAGGTCCTGGTCTTCCTGTAGTTGCAATATAGAAGGCTTCTCTTATCTGTTTTGCCAAATCTTTAACATCTTTTACAAGGATGTTGTATTTTGTGCAGGGTCTTGTAATTCCTACAATATCTGCTTCCTGAAAAGCGTCATTTCCAATAAGAAATGTTGGCACCTGACCTGTAAAAATAACAAGAGGGACAGAGTCCATATAAGCAGTTGCTATACCTGTGACAGTATTTGTTGCACCAGGACCACTTGTTACCAATACAACCCCTGGTTTCCCACTTACTCTTGCATATCCATCAGCAGCATGGGTGGCTCCCTGTTCATGCCTTGTAAGAATTAGCTTTATATCTGGATCATCGTAAAGAAGGTCAAAGATATCAAGAATTACTCCTCCGGGGTATCCAAAAATATGTTTTACCCCCTCTCTCTTAAGGCACTCAATTAAAATTTCTGCACCTTTCATCTTTGCCATGGCTATATCCTTATTTTATAATTTTTAAACAATAGAATACCACAATAATTTTTATCTAATCAATATATCAAGCATTTTTATGCTTTTGAATACCTCTTCAGGCGTATGGGCTTCAATTGTGTAAATACAATTTTTATTTTTCAATAATTTAAAAAATTTTTCAAATTCAAAGCAGCCACTTCCAATAGAAAGATGTTCATCAAATTTTTTATTGTTATCATGAAGATGAAGCTCTACAATGTAATCATTCAAACATGCAAGCCATTCATCAATGCTCTTTTTTGAAAAAAGATTAAAATGTCCTGTATCAAAACATACTCCAAAATAAGGTGAAGAAAGTTCTTTCATAAGCATTAGAAGATTTTCAGGTTCTTCTTCAAAAATGTTTTCTATGGCGATTTTAATATTCAGTTGTTCAGCTCTTGGTAAAATTTTTTCCCATGTTTTAAGGCTTGCCTCAAGCCAGACTTCTACTTTAAAGGCATACTTCCATTTTTCATAGCCTGAATGAAAAACTATTGATACTGGATTTAATATCTCAGCAATATCAAAAACTTGATTAAATCTTTCTATGGTCACTTCTCTTACCTTTGAATCAACTGCACCAGGAGATAAATCCATAAAAGGTGCATGGAAAGATAATGCAGGCTCATAGGATAGAGTTTTTTTAAGTTTTTCTGTATCCTTTGTAGTAATACAATCAAGTGATTGAGAGTCAAAATATATTTCAAGGTTAAGTTTTTCTTTCTGAATGGTATCAATGTAATTATAAATTTTGTTATATGGCACATGGATATGTATGTTTTTCATTTATGTGGATTTTTCCTCTGATTTTTTGGAATTTGTATTTGAATTGGAAGAGCCATTTCCTGAGTTGTTTTTTCTTGCATAGTCTGTTACATACCAACCACTTCCCTTTAAAATAAAAGAAGACTTGGATATAAGTTTTTTAAGTTCTCCTCCGCAAACAGGACAATTTTTTAAGGGTTCTTCGCTAAATTTCTGAATGACTTCGTGAACTTTGTGGCAGTGCATACATTCATACTCATAAATTGGCATCTTACTCCGCACCTCCTTTATACTTATAAGGGTATTGATAAATTTTATTTTAAAACATTCTTAGCCATTTTTGGTATAATTAAGTAAAATTTTTAAGGAGGATTCAGACATGAAAGTTCTTGTAACTGGTGGAGCCGGTTTTATAGGAAGTGATTTTGTAAAACTGGCTGCGAGAAAAGGCTGGAAGGTCACAGTTGTTGATAAATTGACTTATGCAGGGGATATGGAAAGACTTAAACCAATTCAAGACAGAATAGATTTTTATAATGTGGATATTCTTAACAAAGAAGAATTAAGAAAAATATTTGAAAAACATAAACCCAAAGTAGTATTACATTTTGCAGCTGAGACAAATATAGACAGATCAGTCATAGAGCCAAGCATTTTTATGGAAACAAACATTATAGGTACTATATATCTTCTTGAGCTTGTTAAAGAGTTTGAAGTAGAAAAATTTATAAATATTACCTCTTATGAAGAATATGGGAATATTAAAGAAGGAGAAAGGGATGAAGACAGCCCTTTAAATCCTCGTTCTCCCTATGCTGTAAGTAAAGCATCAGCAGATATGTTTGGGCAGGTTTACTGGAGAGCATTGAAAGTTCCTGTTATTACTTTAAGACTTTGCAGTATTTACGGTCCATGGCAGAATCCTGAAAGACTTATCCCTATGACAATACTTAAGGCTTTGCGAAATGAGCATATTCCGGTTTATGGTACAGGCGATATAATCCGAGAATGGTTATATCTTTGTGATTGTATAAGAGCAATCTTTGCAGTCTTAGAAAAGGGCAACCCAGGAGAAGTCTACAATGTGGGAAGTGGAGAAAGATTTCAGGTCATAGATATTGTAAAACAGATACTAAAAATGCTTGAGAAACCAGAAACTCTAATAAAATTTATGCCTGACCGTCCAGGGCATGAAAGAAGAATTGCCATTTGTAGTGAAAAAATCAAAAACAAAACAGGATGGAATCCTGCAACAAAGTTTGAATCTGGCTTAAAATCTACAATAGAGTGGAATTTAAACAACAGAACATGGCTTTTTAAAAAGTTGTTTTATTATGAAGACTTATGGAGCAGGTTATACAAAGAAGAATAAATTACTATATCGGCACATCAGGCTGGCAATACGGACACTGGAAAGGAATTTTTTATCCTGAACAATTAAGATATTCAGAATGGTTGTCTTATTATTGCAGGCATTTTTCAACTGTAGAAATAAATGTAACTTTTTATAGAGACGTACGACCTTCAACATTTCAAAAATGGTATAGTCTTACGCCAGAAGATTTTCTATTTTCAGTAAAACTTTCAAGGCAGATAACACATTTTAAAAGACTTAGAGTGGATAAAAATTTGCTGAACAGTTTTATTGAAAAGTATGCTTCTTTAAAAGAAAAATTGGGTATCATTTTAATTCAACTCCCGCCTGGATTAAAATTTGATGAATCTCTGTTTAATGATTTTGTCTCGTTGATTGACAAAAAATATAGATATGCAATTGAGGTTAGAAATAAAACCTTTATAAACGATAATTTCTTTGAAATTTTGAAGCAAAATAACATAGCGTTCTGTATAGCAGATTCTGCTGGAAGATTTCCTTACTACGAAGCCATTACAGCAAATTTTGTTTATGTGAGGCTGCATGGCTCACAAAGGCTTTATGCATCAGAATATACAGATGAGGAATTAAGACAGTGGGCTCAAAAACTTAAGGTATGGAATAAACCTAGCTTTTTTTATTTTGACAACGACTTTCTGGGATACGCTGTAAAAAATGCATTGAGGCTTAAAGAGCTTCTTACTGACATTTCCCATTCCCAAAAATAGGACATACTTCTTCCTGAGTGTTTGTTTCGGGAGCTTTACTAAGCAGATATTCTTTTATACTGTTTCCTCCAACAATAAATTTTTTCGTTGTGCCTTCATCACAAAAAAGAACAGGGACATGGTCTATTTTCAGAGCTCTAAGAGTGCCTACAATTTCTTTTGCTTCAATAGTCTGAACTGAAAGTGAATGTGTTTTACAGAACTGTATTACCTCTTCACAATGGGGACATCCTTTGGAATAAACAATCACATACCTGGAAGAAGGTATTGGATTAATCTCAGGATTTACAAAGTAAGTTATTAAAAATACACAAACAAAACCAGCAAATGCATAAACCATTTCTAACCGTTTTTTAAATAATCTTACAACACTACTTATGAAAAGAATTCCAAAGACAGTAAGACAAAAGATACATAGTTCTTTAATTATAAATAGTTGGAAACCAAGCAAATAACCTTCTACTGATAATGCTGCGATAAGAATCCCTGAATGAATATACTCAATTAATGTTTTAATTTTCTGAGGAAATTTATAAAAAGAGATAAATATTAAGATTCCAAATAAAAGTAAACCTGCCAGAAGGAGAACAAGGTCTCCTCCTTTAACAAAGCTTTCAACAATCTGGCATCCCTCTGTTGTGCAGAGACTCTTACCATAAATATGAAAGATGGTTTCAGCTAATACAACTAAAAAACCAGCGAGATAAAATACTAAAACCAAACTTTGAATTCTAAACTTTGAATCACCAAAGGCTTTAGTTTTAAACATATCTATAATATACCATAATTTGCTTACAGGATAAAGTATCCGCTGGGATTTCTAATCCTTCAAGGGCTTTTTCAATCATCTTAATGTGATTTTTCTCGTCTTCTGCAATAGTCATAAACATTTTTTTGCCCACAGGATGGGAAACTTTCTCTGCTGCTTCTGTGTAAAACTTTACAGCATCTGTTTCCATTTTTAAAGCAAGTTCAATTGATTTCATAAAGTTCCTCCAAATTACTCTTCCGGTTCAAACATATCCTTTGTGGCACCACAAACAGGACAACTCCAGGTATCCGGCAAATTTTCAAAAGCTGTTCCTGCTGGAATACCGCTGTCAGGGTCTCCCTGTGCTGGATCATAAACATAACCACAAACACTGCATTTGTACTTTTTCATAGCTTTCTCCTTTTAATAAAATTTATTTTAAAAACATTTTAAACTATTTCTTTTTAATAAATCAATGTTATAATATTGTTATGAAAATTAAAGTCATAGTAATCACAGTTGTTGTGCTTATTGCATTCCTGGCAGGTGCGGGTTTTGCTCTATTTAGAGACATACCTTCAATAAAAGATTTTGATAAGGTAAAGCCATATCAAGGTACAAAAGTATATGCAGAAGATGGAACTTTAATAGGTGAATTTAAGATTCAAAAGGGTATATATGTTCCATTAAAACGAATTCCTAAACATCTCATAGATGCTGTAGTTGCCACAGAGGATAATCGCTTCTGGAAACATAAAGGAATTGACTATATTGGGATAGGGAGAGCTTTAATCACTGATATTTTACATATGAGCCTTAAAGAAGGTGGAAGTACAATTACTCAACAGCTTGCAAAAATAATGTTTCTTACTCCAGAGAAAACAATTTCAAGAAAAATCAAGGAAGCCTATCTTGCCATGAAAATTGAAAAGGAACTGAGCAAAGACAAAATACTCGAGCTTTATCTTAACAATGTTTATTTTGGACATGGAGCCTATGGTGTTGAAATGGCATCAAGAATATATTTCGGCAAGTCAGTTCATGAAATTACTCTGCCTGAGGCAGCTTTACTTGCAGGATTAATAAGAGCTCCAAATACATACTCACCATACAATGACCTTGTCAGGGCAAAACAGCGTCAGGAAACAGTACTTGAAAGAATGGAAAAGGAAGAGTTGATTACTCCTCAGGAAAGAAAAAGAGCCTCTATGCAACCTATTCATCTGAGTTCATTGAGAATTTCAACTGAAAATTACAATTATTTTCTTGAGTATGTGAGAAAACAGCTTGAAGAGAACTTTGATATTGAAAAAATTTACAAAGGTAATTTAAAAGTTTACACAACCCTTGACCCCCATGCTCAACGGGCAGCTCAAAAAGCATTACAGGAAGGGCTTAGAGATGTTGATAAAAGAATTGGTTGGCGTGGACCAATTGGAAAAGTCTCTCTAAAAGATAATGAACAAAAAGAAGAAAAGGTTGCTTTTAGCCCAACAGTTGGAGATATTGCAAAAGGTGTTGTCATCTCAGTTTTGCCAAATCAAGCAGTTGTTAAAGCAAGAGGATTGAAAGGAAAACTGAATTTACAAGATGCTTTATGGGCAAGTAAAGTAATAGATTCTTCAGGAAAGGTCAGAGTAATAAAAAATTTCCATCTTACGGATATCTTACATCCAGGAGATGTTATAATGGTCAGATTCAAATCAATTGGTAAAGAAATTTTATTTGCCCTTGAGCAGGAACCTGAAATAGAAGGTGCAGTTGTTGCATTGGATCCGCAGACAGGATATATAAGAGCAATGGTTGGTGGATACAGTTTCCAAAGAGGAGAATTTAATAGAGCTGTTTATGCACGAAGACAGCCTGGAAGTAGTTTTAAACCCTTTGTGTATGCTACAGCAATCGAAAAAGGATTTAAACCTGAAAGCACCATCCTTGATGAACCGGTTAGTTACAGAACAGGACTTAAAGAATGGTCACCATCAAATTATGATGGTCAATTTTGGGGCGAGATTACATTGAGGGTAGCTTTGGCTTATTCAAGAAATGTTCCAACAGTAAGATTAGCAGAAATGCTTGGAGTTGATTCAATTGTAAACCTCGCCAGAAGAGCTGGAATTAACTCAGAAATGCCTGCGGATCTGACTTTAGCACTTGGTAGCCTCAGTGTCTCTCCTTTGGAGTTAACCTCAGCCTTTGCTGTGTTCGCAAATGGAGGTAGAAAAATTAAACCAATTGCAATAAAATATGTAACTGATGCATCTGGAAAAGTGTTACTTAATAATGAACCACAATTGGAAGATGCAATATCGCCTGAGGTTGCTTATACCATTACTGATATGCTCAAAGATGTTGTAAATTATGGAACAGGAACAAGAGCAAATATTGGAAGACCTGTGGCAGGTAAAACTGGCACAAGCAACGATTTTAAGGATGCCTGGTTTATTGGATACACTCCTCAACTTGTAGCAGGTGTATGGGTTGGCTATGATGACATGAGAAAAAGTCTTGGAGCTGGAGAGGCAGGTGGAAGAGTTTCTGCTCCAATTTGGGCACAATTTATGAAAGAAGCTCTGTCCAATAAAGAAATCCAGGACTTTATCTGTCCAGCTGTTACCCAGGAAACCACAGATAATTCAAATCCTGAATCTCCAAAAGACTCTACTAATAAAGAAATTAAATCTATGCCAAGATAAACGGAGTTTTAATATGGAAATAGTTGTTTTTGGACTGGGTGCATTGGGAACAGTTTTTGCCACCTGTCTTAAATCTCAGGGACATACTGTTTTTGGATTGACAAAAGAAAAATACATCACTCATTTAAAGGATAGAAAACTAAGGATAAAAGGACTTTTCGGCAATAAAGAAGCTCAACTTGATGGTATCTTTACAAATACCGAACAAATTAAAAACAAAGCTCCTCACCTTATAATTGTTTCAGTAAAAGCTTATGATACTGAAACCGCTATTAATCAAATTAAACCAATCGTAGGGCAGAATACTCTGATTTTACTTGCTCAAAATGGATATGGAAACTATGAAGTGGCAAGCTCTATTGTTGGCAGACAAAAAGTTATTCTTTCAAGAATAATTTTTGGTGCAAAAATTGTTGAAGTTGGCACAGCTGAAGTCACTGTTTTTGCTGATGATATAATTGTGGGACAACCAGATAAGGCAGTTCCTGAGGAAAAATTAATTGAAATTGCAAAAGTTTTTAATGAAGCAGGACTTCCTACAAGAGTATCTCACGATGTTTATGCTATCTTGTGGGATAAAATTCTTTATAACTCTGCATTAAATCCTCTTGGAGCAATTCTTGAATGTAGTTATGGCACTCTGGCAGAGCACGAAGAAACAAGAAAAATAATGAATAAAATTGTTGAAGAAATATTCAATGTGGTAAAGATAAAGAAGATAAAACTTAACTGGAAGGACTACAAAGAGTATCTTCAGCATTTTTATGAAAAACTCGTTCCACCTACCGCAAAGCATTTTCCATCAATGTATTACGATATAAAGCAGGGTAAAAAAACTGAGATAGATGCATTAAATGGTGCGATTGTTAAGCTTGCTAAAGAATGCAATTTATCCGTGCCTGTAAATGAAACAATCACAAATCTTATTAAAGTGAAAGAAAAACTTATGATGAAAAATAAATAATTTCTTTTGCATTTGGCTTTATTCTTATGGTAAATTATCCCATGCTTGATTTTATATTTAATCCAGATTCCATTGCTGTTGTTGGAGCATCTGCTGAAGAAAAAAAGGTCGGCAATGCTGTTCTTAAAAATCTTATTAATGGATACTCAGGTAAAATATATCCTGTAAATCCTTCAAGAACTCAAATACTTTCACTGCCCTGTTATCCTTCTGTATCAGCTATCCCTGATAAAGTTGACCTTGCGATAATTGTAATTCCAGCCAAAGCAGTAGCAGAAACTTTAAAGGATTGTGCCAGGGCAGGAGTTAAAGGTGTGGTTGTTATTACAGCAGGCTTTAAAGAAGTTGGAGGAGATGGAGTAGCAAGAGAAAAAGAAATAGTAGAAATTGTGAGATCCTCTGGAATGAAAATGGTAGGTCCCAATTGTCTTGGTGTGATGAACACTAAAAATAAGATGAACGCTACCTTTGCTGCTCAGCTGCCTCCAGCTGGAAGAGTTGCCTTTTTTTCCCAATCAGGAGCACTGGGAGTTGCAATTATAGACTGGGCATTAGAGAATAACTTCGGTTTTTCAAAATTTGTAAGTTTCGGTAACAAAGCAGACCTTAACGAAACAGACTTTCTTGAATACTTTGCATCAGATCCAGAGACTGATGTAATTCTTGGATATATTGAAGATGTTGTGGATGGCAAAAGATTTCTTGAGGTTGCTAAAGAGGTTACAAAAATAAAACCTGTAGTATTGATTAAATCTGGTGCTACTGAAGCAGGTGCCCGTGCTGCTTCCAGTCATACAGGAGCCCTTGCTGGTTCTGATAGAGCTTTTACAGAAGCATTTAGAAAAACAGGAATAATAAGAGCATCAGGCATTCAGGAATTGTTTGACACAGCTGAGATGTTTATTTCAAGAAAAATTCCTAAAGGCAGAAGACTTTTAATTATTACAAATGCTGGAGGACCAGGAATTATTGCAGCTGATACAGCAGATAGCCTTAAGATAAAACTTGATCCAATGACCAGAGCTTCAATAGACGCAATAGCTGAAAAACTTCCTCCAACTGCCTCTCTTTATAACCCTGTTGATATAATTGGAGATGCGACTTCTGAGAGGTATAAAGTTGTTCTTGAGCAGGCTACTAAAGATGAGGCTGTAGAAGGAATTTGTGTGATTCTCACTCCCCAGGCAATGACAGATGTTGATCAGGTAGCAGATGTTGTAGTTGATTCTGCTCGTGATACAGAAAAACCTGTTTTTGCAGCATTTATTGGAGGGCAGAGAGTAAAAAATGCTGTAAATAAGCTTAAACAATCAAAAATTCCCTGTTTTAGTGATCCAACTGTTGCAATTAATGCCTATGGAAAACTTATTGAATTTGCAGAACTCAAGAAGAAAAAAATATCCAGCGAAATTCAAATAGAAGTACCACGAGAACACATTGAAAAAGCAAAAGAAATTATTCAAACTCTGAAATCACAGGGAATATCAGAAATTGGCGGAGAAGAAGCAATGCAAATACTTTCACTGTATGGATTTTCTTTCCCTGAGAGAGCACTGGCAAAAACACCAATGGAGGCTGTTGCAATTGCAGAAAGAATTGGATATCCAGTTGTTATGAAAGTATCTTCACCTCATATTCTTCATAAAACAGATGTTGGCGGAGTAAAACTCAATCTCAACAATGAAAGAGCTGTTTACAACGCTTTTGTAGAAATAACAACAAATGTTAAAAGAGTTATGCCTGAAGCATACATAGAAGGTGTAATGATTTATGAAATGGTTAGCGGAGGTAAAGAAGTAATTCTTGGTGTAAGTTATGACAGAACCTTCGGACACATGATTATGTTTGGACTTGGAGGAATTTATGTGGAAGTGCTCAAGGATGTTTCTTTTAGAATAGTTCCAGTTACAGAAGAGGAAGCCTTTGATATGATAAATGAGATAAAGGCAAGCAGAATACTTGATGGAGTAAGGGGTGAAAAACCATACGATAAAAATGACATAGCAAGTTGCATAAAAAAGCTTTCAAGGCTGGTTATGGATTTTCCCATGATTAAGGAAATTGACATTAATCCTTATATGGTATTCAATAACGGTGGTATTGGGCTTGATGCAAGAATAATAATTTAAAGAGCGAAGGAGTTTAGAAGGAGGGAGAAATGATACCAATTTTTATAATATCAAACAGAGCCTTCACAGGGAAAAACTTTTTTGCCTTAGGCCTGGCTCTTACACTTCAGGAACGAGGATTTAAAATAGGATATATAAGACCTCTTGGAAGAATTCCCATTAAAAAAGGCGAGGAAATATTTGATGAAGAAGCTGTCTTCATAAAGGAACTTTTAGGGCTTGAAGAGCCTTTAAGTGTAATATCTCCTTTTGTTTTCACTTATGAAACACAGTACAGACTTTTTGAAGGCGGTGATTTAAAAATAAAGGAAAAAGTTATAAACTCCTTTACAAAACAGAGCAATAAAGATTTTGTAATAGTTGTTGGACCAAATAACATATTTGAAGGATTTACACTGGGAATTGATGCCATAAGTTTAATAAAGGAAACAGATGGCAGAGTTATAGCAATTCAGCACTGGGATAGTGAGCTTGCAATGGATGATATATTCGGCATAAGACAGTTAATTAGTGAAAAATTTACTGGTGCAGTTATAAATAAAGTGCCTTCTGAGCAATTTCATCATGTCAGGGAAAAAGCTGTGCCCTTTATTGAAGGAAAGGGGATAAAAGTTTTAGGAGTTTTTAAGAAAGATAAATTTCTTGAAGCTGTCACAGTGAGAAGACTTATGGAAGCAGTAAATGGAGGGCTTGTCTGTTGTGAGAATAAACTTGATGATTTTGTTGAGAATCTTTCAATTGGAGCAATGGATCCTGAAACAGCTCTCTCATACTTTTTAAGAATACCGAATAAAGCAGTTATAACAGGAATTCACAGAACAGACATCCAGATAGTAGCAATGGAGACATCAACAAAGTGCCTTATACTTACAGGAGGAATGCATGTCAATGAAACTGTAACAGGAATTGCTAAAGCTAAAGGTATTCCGATTATTGTTACTCCTATGGATACATTTACAGCAGTTGATAGAATGGAAAAACTTATGGGCAAAGCTGTTATAAGAGAAAAAGACAAGGCAATGAAAGCAAAAGAAATCATAAGCAATGAATTTGATATAGAGGAGTTTTTGAGAAGGACTCAATGAATAATATATCCCAGGCACTCCTTGAAAAAGCAAACATTCTTGTTGAAGCACTTCCTTATATAAGAAAATTCTATGGAAAAACCTTTGTAATAAAATACGGTGGTGCTGCTCAGAAAGATCCTTCGCTTAAAGAAGCCTTTGCTCAGGATATTGTGCTTCTAAATTTCATTGGAATAAAGCCTGTTGTTGTTCATGGGGGTGGACCTAAAATTACAGAAGTTATGAAACGGCTTGGCAAAGAGCCCCAATTCATACATGGCCACAGAGTTACTGATAAAGAAACTATGGAAATTGTAGAGATGGTTCTTGGAGGAGTTATAAACAAAGAAATTGTTCAACTTATTAACTCTCACGGTGGCAAGGCTGTTGGACTTACAGGTAAAGATGGGAAATTGCTTAAAACAAGGAAAAAGCTTTTGAAAATAAACAATGAAGAAGTTGATTTAGGATTTGTTGGTGAAATAGAAAAAGTTTGTACAGAGGTACTTGAAAGTCTTCAGGATAAAGGTTTTATCCCTGTTGTAGCTCCAATAGGCTTTGACAATTCTGGATGTAGCTACAACATTAATGCTGATACAGTAGCTTCTGCAATTGCTGTAGCTGTAAAAGCTGAAAAACTCATTCTTCTTACTGATGTACAGGGAATAACCGATGAAATTAATAATCTTATCCCTACTTTGAATATACAAGAAGCTTTCAAATTAATTGAACAGCAAATTATTACTGGAGGAATGATTCCAAAGGTTTATGCCTGTCTTAACGCACTTGAAGGCAATGTTAAAAAAACTCACATAATAGATGGAAGAATTCCTCATAGTTTACTTCTTGAGATTTTTACCCAAAAAGGGGTTGGCACTGAAGTTGTTAAATGACTAAGCCAAGAATATGTATTCAATACTGTGAAATTTTTCCAGGAAAAATTATAAAGCTTTCAAGTCAAGACCAGAAATATCTTTTCAATGTTTTAAGATGTCAGGCAGGAGACATTATTTCAATCTTTGATGGTAGAGGAAAAAACTTTCAAGCAGAAATAATTGATGACAGAAGCATACAAGTTCTTGAAGAGGAAGAACTTCACACTGAAGATGCCTTTTCAATAGTTTTATGTCAGGCAATTTTAAAAGGTGAAAAAATGGAAATGGTCATACAGAAAGCAACAGAGCTGGGAGTAAAAAAAATAATTCCCTTTGTAAGTGAAAGATCTGTTGTAAAGGAAACCCGTAAAACTGAAAGATGGAGGAAAATAGCAAAACAAGCTTCCGAGCAGGCACGAAGAAGCATTGTTCCTAAAGTAGAAGATGTAACATCTTTCCCGGAATTAATTAAGAATATAAAAAATGGAATCCTTTTCTGGGAAAAGGCAACAAATCCTTTAATACAAATAATTTTTGAGATTAATCCTTACGAAGATATATTTTTATTAACAGGACCTGAGGGAGGTTTTAGCGAAAAAGAAGTTGTTCAAGCAGAAAAAAACAATATAAAAATAGCATCGCTTGGCAAAAGAATTTTAAAGGCAGAAACAGCATCTATTGTTTCAGTTTCTCTGGTAAGTTTTTTAGTTGAATGGAAGTTTTATCAAAAAAATATGATATAATTAAACAGATGGATTCAAAACAGAAGGCTTTAAAAACAGCAAAATTGCTTTATGATAAAAAAGCACAGGACATTACGATTCTTGAGCTTAAAGATCTTACTATAATCACTGATTACTTTGTCATATGTTCTGCTGAAAGTACAACACAGGTAAAAGCTCTTACGGAGTATTTAGAAGAGAGTATGGGAATTGAGGGATATAAACCCTATTCTGTAGAAGGATTTTCTTATGCTCACTGGGTTTTAATGGATTATGGTGATGTAATTGTTCATATATTTTTAGAAGAAACAAGAAGATTTTATGATCTTGAGAGACTATGGCTTGATGCTCCGAGAATTCAGACAGAATTTACCTTAGATAAAAGCCATGTAGTGTATAGATAAAATGTCCTGTTATTGTAAGGCTGTCTTTCTGCCAATCATCAGGAAGAGGCCAGAATGGTTCAGCATCCTTCAGTGCCTTTATTGCTGCATCATCAAGCATTCTGTAACCTGAAGTCCTTACAAGTTCTACAGACAAAAGTTTGCCTTTTTTGTTAATTGTAAATCTTATATAAAGATCACCATATATACCTCTTTCTGCAGCCTGAGGAGGATACTGCCAGACTCTTTCTATTTTTTCCTTTAGCCTTTCAAGATATCCCCAGTCATTGAATTCTTTTGCTGAAAAACTTAATCCTCGTAATTGTTCTACTTCCTTACTTTTTTGATGTTTTCTTGAAAGCCTGGCAATTACATCTTTATCAAAAATATCTGGAGACTGTGCAGGAGTTAATTCTTTAAAGTGTTTTTCTGTTTTCAAATTTCCTGAAGAAGCTGTTTCTTTCTGTTTCTCTGTGCTTTGTCCCTGATTTCCCTTTGGAATAGCACTTAAATATTTTGGCTGTTTTAATTCTCTGATGGGAGGAAGTTTTTCAAGGTGTTTTGGTGGAGGAGTTTTGAAAGATGGTGAAAATTTGGGCATTTGAGGAGTTACAGGCACAATTACTACTGAGACAGGTTCTTGAGGTTTGGCAGGTCTAAAATAATCCTGTAAAATCAGGATAAATATAAATAGTAAAATATGAAATATGCAGGAATACAATAGAGCTTTCTTCACAATTTTATTTTATCTTAAATTGAGCAATTCTTGAAATAAGGCTTCCGAAGGCTTTTAAATAAAGAGGGATAAGTTTCTTTCCATGTTTTTTCCTTAACCATAAAGCCATTGCAAGTTCCTGAATGGCAGGGTCTCTGTGAATATTAAGCCAGCGATCCATTCTTTCATCATTGCCAAACATAAAATCTTGAAACTTCTTCATTATGCTGAATTGTCTTAAAAAATTTTCATTCCAGAGCTTTTCATATAACTTTAAATCTTTTTGAATGATTGCTTCTGAGGCAAATTGGGCAGATTTCATAGAATAATATATCCCTTCAAAGGAAACAGGCATTACAGTGCCTAGAGCATCTCCACAAAAAAGAATATTATTCATAAAAAATTTTCTTTTCTTCCATCTTGGAATCTTATAAGCTCTAAGTGAAACATAATCTGCCTGCAATTCAAATCTTTTTTTAAGAAAACCTTCAATAAGACTCTTTAGCTTTCTAATGTCCTCTGAACCAGTTCCCACTGATAAATAGTTTGTGCCTGGAAAAACCCATGAGTAAAAAAATGAAGCATGGGCATTACCAAACCAGAACTCACATGTATCTTTTGTTTGTGAATCTGAAGGAATATGGAGGCTTACTGTCCAGTAATAATCAGGTTTTGGCAATCCTGTAAGCGCACAAACCTTTGAGTTAACACCATCGGCAGCAATGATATATTCAGAATAGATTTGTATAATTTTACCTGTTTTTTCTCTTACCGTTGATTTAAACTTATTGCCAAGATTTTCTATGTTTACCAGTTCTGCTTCAATAACATTTGTTCCTCTGATTTCAGACAGTTTTCTTAAAAAGGAATCAAAATTTTGACGATTAAAAATCAGAATCTCTCCATCTCTAAGTGAAACTTCTATTGGTTCTGAAAAGGGAGGAAATATTTTTACTTTTGTTGCTCTGTTAAATTCAACCTCTTTTTGAATTTCCTTTAAAATATTAAATTCTTTTAGCCCTGCAGATGGGATTCCTCCTCCACAGGGCTTATTAAAGGAAAGATTTTTTTCAATTAAGACAGTTTCTATCCCTTTTTCTGCAAGTAGTCTTGAAGCAGTGCTACCAGCTGGTCCACCACCAACAACTAAAACTTCACATTCCACTTTCAACAGAATTTTTCAATTTATTGCTTTTTAGTCACTACCAATACAGGGCATGGAGCATTTCTAATAACTCTCTGTGTTGTGCTGCCCACAAAAAACCTTTCAACGCCACTTCTTGGAAGTGTTCCAATAATGATTAAATCAATTTTGTTTTCTTTTGCATATTTGATAATTTCTTCATATGGAATGCCTCTTAACACAGCAGTTTCAACATTTTTGAAGTCTTCAAGCATATCCGCTCCGAAACTATCAAGATTCTTTTTAGCATGAGCCTCAAGGTCCTTGTAAAGCTCTGTTATTGACGGATGTGGAATGTGAAGATTTGATGCTTTCTCAATATCGTAGATGACATGTAGAAGATATAACTTTGCATTAAACATTTTTGCAAGATCTACAGCATAAGAAAGAGCGTACAATGACTCATCTGAAAAATCTGTTGGTAAAAGAATCTTCTGGAATTTCATAATGCCCTCCTAATTTTTAATGTTTTTTAAGTATATCAATCTCATACCCTCAATTACAAGATGTTTATTTAATAAATGTTTTTTATGCATGTATTTTGAAAGTAACTGAGAGTATCCACCGGTTAAAACAATTTCAAGCTTATGGTTTATTTTTTTTTCAATATCCCCTATTATTCCCTCAATAGCATATACTGTCCCCAGCAGTATTCCGCTTAGAATTGCTGAATGAGTATCTATTCCAGGAACATCAAAATCCTTTTCCAGATCCACCAATGGTAAGCTGGCTGTTTTTTCTTTAAGAGAATAATTCATCGTACCCAGTCCAGGCATTATTGCTCCTCCAAGAATTTCTCCTTCCTGGGTGACAACTGTTATTGTGGTAGCTGTTCCAGCATCTACAACTGCTATATTTTTTTTGAATAATTCATACGCAGCCACTGTAGCAGCAAGTCTATCAACTCCAAAAGACTCTGGATTACGAATTCTTAAAGACAGTCCTGAAGGAGTTTTAGAGGTGATGACAATGACTTTATTGTAAACTTTTTTTAAAAAAGAAAAAAATTTTTCTGTAAGCTCTGGCACAACAGAACAAACTATACAATCACAATTTTGATGGTTACTGAAAAGACGACAAAGACTATCATATTCCCAATTTAATATTTCCTTTGTCTCAAAGGAAATCATATCAAAATCAGAACAGCAAGGCGTTCTGAAAAAAGCGAAATTCACAGTAGAATTTCCTATTTTAATCGCCACGAGTTCATTTTGCCCTGAGTAAAGTGACATCTCCTGCACAGATTTTTTCATAAGTTCCATCATTAAGTTTTACTATGAGCCTACCCTCTTCATCTATTGCTTCTGCTGTAGCAACAAGTTCTCTATCTGCTAAAACTATCTTAACCTGTCTTCCAATGGTGCCACTGAGTTGCATCCAGCGGTCAATAATTGTTTTTCTCTGTCTTTTTTCAAGCAATTGATACCATTTATCAAACTCTTTAATTATCTCTACTATAAGAATCTCTCTTGAAAAATCTTCTCCCTTGTATATTTTAAGAGAAGAAGCTATATCTTTGATCTCTTCAGGTATATCTTCTTCTGTCATATTCACATTAATACCAATACCAACAACAGCAGACTTTATTTTTTCTCCTTCAATCTTCATTTCTGTCAGAATCCCGCCAATTTTTTTATCATCAATCAGCATATCATTAGGCCATTTAATCATCACAGGTATGTCAGTATATCTTCTTAATGCTGTTGTACAAGCCACAACACTTGTTAAAGTAAGCAGTGTAGCATATTTTGGAGGAATACCTGGTTTCAAAGCAATGCTCATATAAAGATTTTTTCCTGAAGGTGAAATCCATGTTCTACCTAATCTCCCTTTACCTTTTGTTTGTCTGTCTGCAATCACAACGGTTCCAGAAGGATAACCCTGTTTTAAAAGCTCATTTGCCTTAGAATTGGTTGATTCAACCTCATCATAAACCACAATTTCTTTTCCTATTTCCAACCCAGAAGGTAATGACTTCTTTAAATCTTCACCTGTAAATTCCATGCTCTTACTCCTCAGGTTTAAGTATTATTACTTCTATTTTCCCTTTAAGTTTTTTAGCAAACTCTTGAGCATCCTTTTCAGAACCAACAATACTTCCATAGTGCATGGGAATTGCTATTTTAGGGTTAATATCCAGTGCAGCCTGAACAGCCTCTTCTGCAGTCATAACATAGGTTCCTGAAACTGGAAGCAAAGCAATATCAATATCTTTAAAGGTTTTCATCTCTGGAATATAATCCGTATCTCCAGCAATATAAATTCTTTTACCCATTACTTTAAAAATATAGCCAACCCATCCTTTTTCCTTTGGATGAAATTTTTTGTTTGTGTTGTAAGATGGAACAGCCTCTATTTCTATACCTTCTACAGTAATTCTGTCTCCTGGTTTAACAATAACTTCTTTTGCTTTAATTTTGCCAGAACAGTCCTCTGGAAGAACAAGCACTGTATGAGGCGCTAAAAGCTTTTTAATATCTTCAGGACTGAAATGGTCATAATGTTCATGGGTGATGAGAATAATATCAGCCTTATCAGGCTTTTTAATTTGGAATGGATCAGTGTAAATTATCTTTTCTCCAATAATTTTAAAAGTATCATGCCCAAGCCATTTAATATTTTCTACCATCTTACACCTCCTGGAAGGTATTTGATATATAATACTAAATTTTAAGAAGAGTTAACAATTTGACTTTTTCCAATGCTTTCTTGTAATTTAAAAAATATCGGGGCGTAGCGCAGCTTGGATAGCGCACCTGCCTTGGGAGCAGGGGGTCGGTGGTTCAAATCCACTCGCCCCGATAAATAAAATCGAAGCTTTACTTTTTGGCAATTTTGTCATGATTTTGTCATAAAACATGTTTTCCAAAGTTATGCAGTAGTATCTATACCTGTTTCTGGATTTACGAACACTTATTTAGTCAGGCTTTTTATGTTTTATTAAAAGGGATAATTTTTTGGCTGTTTTTTCTTAGAACAAATAAGGTATACGAGCGGTTGTGGTATAGGGATACCTCGAAGATATCCTTTTTGAATAGATTTTTAATGAGGCAATTCGGAGTGGAATTTTTAGAGAGAATTTTTTTATAATTTTACTTTCAGAGAATGCTGATGAAGGGAGGTTTTTTATGAAAGGGCAGACAGCTATAATAACTGGTTCTTCAAGAGGTATTGGTAGAACAACTGCAGAAGAGTTTGCTAAAAGAGGAGTAAACACTGTAATTGTTGATATAAATGGAGGTAATGCTGAAAAAGTTGCAGAAGAAATTAAATCTCTTTATGGTGTTGAAACCTTAGGAGTTAAAGCAGATGTTTCTAATTCAGAAGATGTAAGAAAGCTTTTTGATGAAGCAGTTAAAAAATTTTCTAAAATTGATATTCTTGTAAACAATGCAGGAATAACAAGAGATAATCTTCTTATAAGGATGAAAGATGAAGAATGGGATGCTGTTTTAAACATAAACCTTAAAGGTGCATTTCTATGCTGCCGTGAAGCAGTGAAAATCATGTCAAAAAACAAGTATGGTAGAATTATAAATATTGCCTCTGTTGTGGCTTTTATAGGAAATCCTGGACAGGTTAACTATTCAGCATCTAAAGCAGGACTGGTAGCTTTAACAAAAACTCTGGCTAAAGAGTATGCTTCCCGGGGAATTACTGTTAATGCTGTTGCTCCAGGTTTTATTCAAACAGCCATGACAGAGCAGTTGCCTGAAAAAGTTAAAGAAGAGATGCTACGTATGATTCCACTTCAGAGATTTGGAACAACGCAGGATGTTGCAAACGCTATAATATTTCTGGCTTTGCCAGAATCTGGATACATAACCGGACAGGTTATTCATGTAAATGGCGGAATGTACATGTAAAAAAAGAAAAGGAGGTAAGTAATGGTAGAAGAAAAGGTAAAGGAAATTATAGCAAAACAGCTTGGTGTTGAAGTATCTCAGGTAACCCCTGAAGCATCCTTTGTGGAGGACCTTGGAGCAGACTCTCTTGATACTGTTGAGCTGGTTATGGCATTTGAAGAGGCATTTGGTATTGAGATTCCGGATGAGGACGCTGAAAAGATTAGCAAGGTAAAGGATGCAATTGAGTACATAAAAAATAAAACAGGTCAGGCATAATATTTTATGGGTAAAAGAAGAGTTGTTGTGACCGGGATGGGAATGGTTTCCCCTCTCGGTCTTGATGTTAAATCTACATGGGAGGCAATTCTTCAGGGCAAATCTGGAGTTTCTTATATTACCCATTTCGATGCGAAAGACTATCCTGTAAGAATTGCAGCAGAAGTTAAAGGTTTTGATCCTGCGAACTACATTGAACAAAAAGAAATAAAAAAAATGGATAGATTTATCCATTTTGCAATTGCTGCCACTGAGATGGCACTGCAGGATTCAGGTTTAAAAATCACTCCTCAGAATTCTGAAAGAATCGGAATTGTGATTGGCTCAGGCATGGGAGGACTTCCAACCATTGAATATTACCACAAATTATTGCTTGAGAAAGGATGGAAAAGGGTAACTCCATTTTTCATTCCTATGGTTATTGTTAATCTTGCTGCTGGTCAGATATCCATAAGATATGGAATAAAGGGACCAAATCTTGCAGTAACAACTGCCTGTGCAACAGGAAATCATTCAATTGGAGAAGCTTTCAGAATGATTCAGTATGGAGATGCGGATGTAATGATTGCAGGTGGCACAGAGGCTGTTATCACACCAATGGCGGTAGCAGGATTTGCCATAATGAGAGCTCTTTCAACAAGAAATGATGAGCCTGAAAAAGCAAGCAGACCTTTTGACATTGATAGAGATGGATTTGTAATGGGTGAAGGAAGTGGAATTATTATTCTTGAAGAGCTTGAACATGCTTTGAAAAGAGGAGCAAAAATTTATGCAGAACTTGTCGGATATGGAATGAGTTCAGATGCCTATCATATTACAGCACCTGCACCAGAAGGAGAGGGTGGAGCAAGATGTATGAAAATGGCAATAAATGATGCTGGAATTCATCCAGAAGAAGTTGATTATATAAATGCACATGGAACAGGGACAAAGCAAGGAGACGAGCTTGAGACTCAGGCAATAAAGACAGTTTTTGGTGAACATGCCTACAAACTCTGCGTAAGCTCTACAAAATCTATGACAGGACATCTTCTTGGTGCTGCTGGTGGAGTTGAAGCAATTTTTACAGTTTTAAGTATTTATGAAAATATTGTCCCACCAACCATTAATCTTGACAATCCAGACCCCGAATGCGACCTTGACTATGTTCCTTATAAACCAAAGAAGAAAGAAATTAGGTATGCAATAACAAACTCATTTGGTTTTGGTGGAACAAATGCTTCCCTTGTATTTAAAAAATTTTAAGGGAAGATACAGGGGTGTTATTCCTAAAGTAAAGTCACAGAGGCAATTCGGGGGGCTTGACAAAGATCAAAAGTTCATATATAATTTTTGTAGAAAATTACCAGGAAGGTCTAAAAAGGCAGAAGCCTTTATAAAAAACTCTTTGAACTTGCCTGCCAGAAGGTTGGCCTCAAGCTAAGAAAGCACAACAAGAAAAAATTGTGAGGAGGTTTGGCGATGGAGCAAGGGTTTGAGCCCAAGATTATTGCCTTTTTGTGTAATTGGTGTAGTTATGCAGGATGTGATCTGGCAGGTTCATTGAGGTATAGTTATCCACCTAATTTATGTGCAATTCGAGTTCCCTGTAGTGGAAGAGTGGAACCAGAGTTTATCATTAAAGCTTTTTTATCAGGTGCTGATGGAGTTTTAGTTGCTGGCTGTCATCCAGGAGACTGTCATTATAGAACTGGAAATTATTATGCCAACAGAAGATTCAATTTACTTACAAGATTTCTTGAAGTTATAGGAATTCCAAAGGAAAGGGTAAGACTTGAGTGGATTTCAGGAGCAGAAGGACTTAAATTTGCCCAGGTTGCAAGGGATTTTGTTGGAAAAATAAAAGCTCTCGGTCCTCTTTCAATTAAAACACCAGTTGATGTTGACTGGCTAACTCTTTCAAGAACTGTTGCCACAGTTGGTTCAGCAGGAAAGCTTTTCTGGGAAGAGGATAAATGCATGGCAGAAATAATTGACTTTTTCCTTGACTACACCCAACAAAACTCCTGTGCTGAATGTATTCCATGTAGAATCGGCACAAAGAGAATGCAGGAAATTGTCAAAAAAATTTTTAATGGTTCAATTTCAGACAGAGAACTCTCTCTTCTCTATGATTTTGCAGAGGATATTGGTGCATCAAGCAAGTGTGATCTCGGAAAAATGGCAGGTAAGGCTGTGAAGTTTGCTCTTCAGTACTGCAAAAATGATATTGATGCACACATTAAAGGAAGCTGTGGGCATACAATCCCAGCCAATCCTGGCTGGCAATCAATAATGATGAAATAATTTTAGGGGAGGATAAAAAATGGCCAATGTAACACTTACAATTGACGGGCAAAAAGTTACAGTGCCTGAGGGAACAACAATACTTAAGGCTGCAGAAAAAGCAGGGGTTAAAATTCCTACTCTTTGTTTTCTTGAATATGTTGGATTAAGACATATAAAACATGATGTGGGAGCATGCAGGGTTTGTGTTGTAGAAGTAGAAGGTAAAAAGGATCTTGTATCATCCTGCAACACACCTGTTGAAGAAGGCATGGTAATTCGTACACATACTCCCAAAGTTATTGCAGCAAGAAAGCTTAATCTTGAGATGATGCTTAGTGACCATCATCTTGACTGTCCTACATGTTCGAAAAATGGTATATGTGAGCTGCAGGCAATCTGTGCAGAACTCAATGTTAGACAGATAAGACCTCAGGGAGAGAAAAAAGATTTCCCAATAGATGATTCATCTCCATCAATAATGAGAAATCCAAATAAATGTATTCTCTGTCAAAGATGTATTACTGCCTGCAAGGTTTTACAGACAGTTGATGCTTTGGAGCTTTATGGAAATGGTTTTGATGCAGTTGTAAGACCAAAAGGTGGACTACCTCTCATTGAAACTCAATGCGTTGCCTGCGGGCAGTGTGCTCTTGTGTGTCCTACTGCTGCAATAGTTGAAAAGGATGACACATGGAAAGTATGGGAAGCAATTGCTGATCCAAACAAACATGTAGTTGTTCAAACAGCACCTGCTACCCATGTAACAATAGGAGAAGCCTTTGGACTTCCTGTTGGAACTGACATTACAGGAAAAATGGTTGCAGCACTGAAAAGACTTGGGTTTGATGCAGTTTTTGATACAAACTGGTCAGCAGACCTGACAATAATGGAAGAAGGATATGAGCTCATTCACAGAATCAAGAACAATGGGGTTCTACCTCAATTTACATCCTGTTCACCTGGATGGATAAAGTTTGTTGAGGAGTTTTATCCTGATTTAATTCCTCATATATCTTCCTGTAAATCACCTCAGCAGATGTTAGGGCCAATTGCAAAAACATACTATGCTGAGAAAAAAGGAATAAATCCTGAAAATATTTTTGTTGTTTCTATTATGCCCTGCACAGCAAAGAAATACGAAGCAGCCCGTCCAGAGATGAATGCAGCTTCTAAATACTGGAACAATCCCAATATTACGAGAGATGTGGATGTAGTGCTTACATCAAGAGAGCTCATAAGGATGATTCGTGAGGCAGGAATTGATTTTGCAAATCTTCCGGATGAAAAGTATGATCCAATAATGGGTGAAGGAACTGGAGCTGCCCAAATATTTGGTGCAACAGGTGGAGTTATGGAAGCAGCCTTAAGAACAGCCTATGAAGTTGTTACAGGAAAAACCCTTCCAAGACTTGATTTTGAAGATGTAAGAGGAATGAAGGACATTAAAGAGGCATCAGTAAATATGAACGGAGTAACAGTAAAGGTTCTTGTTGCTCATTCACTCGGTGCAGCAAGACAGCTCATGGATAAGGTAAGGGCAGGGGAGCTTAAGGATTATCACTTTATAGAGATTATGGCATGTCCAGCTGGATGTATTGGTGGAGGCGGGCAGCCGATTCCGACAACTGTTGAAGAGAGAGAGCTTCGTATAAAAGGAATTTATGAAAGAGATAAGAAACTACCTATTAGAAAGAGTCATGAAAACCCTGAAATTCAAGCAATTTATAAAGAATTCCTTAAGGAACCTCTTGGACATAAGTCTCATCAACTGCTTCACACTCATTACACTCCAAGAGGTAAAAAATAACTAAAACAAGGGGGGTTGTATGGTAAGGAAAGTTAAAACTTTCAAAGGTGATGGAGGAGTTCCAAATGACACTGGAACTTATCGAAAAGGAGAGTTAAGAGGAATTATCAAAATTGATCAGGAAACATGTGTTGGATGTGATACCTGTAGAACTGTATGTCCTGCAGGAGCTGTTAAAGGCTCTGTAGGAGAAAAACACTCAATTGATGTTGACCGATGTATTAACTGTGGACAGTGTTTACTTAACTGTCCCTTTGGTGCAATTGAGCAGATGAGCTTTGTTGATCATGTTATTGAAAAGCTTAAAGACAAAAAAACAAAGGTGGTTGCAATTATTGCTCCTGCTGTAAGAGTTGCAATTGCAGAGGAATTTGGAGCTGAGCCTGGAACCTTAACAGTAGGAAGACTCTGGGCAGCTTTAAAAACAGCAGGATTTGATATTTATGAAAACAACTTTGCTGCTGACCAGACAATTCTTGAAGAAGGAACAGAACTTCTTGCAAGAGTTGCAGCTCATTCAGGACTAAAGGAACTTCCAGTTGAACTGTGGGGTAAAAAGATAGTTCTTGAAGTAGAAGAATTTAAACACAAACCTCTTCCTCAATTCACATCCTGTTGTCCTGCATGGGTAAGGTATGCGGAAATTTATTATCCAAAAGTATTACCAAATCTTTCTTCCTGTAAATCACCTCAGCAGATGGCAGGAGCCACAGCAAAAACCTATGGTGCTAAAGATGTTTGGAAGGTAAAGCCTGAAAATATTTTCACAGTTGGAGTAATGCCCTGTACAGCAAAAATATTTGAGGCATCCCGTCCTGAATTTGATTCTGCAGGAAGATTTTTAAAAATAAGTGGAATGAGAGATGTAGATGCTGTTCTTACAACAAGAGACCTTGCAGAGGTTTTCAGAAAACTCAATATTAATCCAATGAAGCTTCCTGAAGAAAGACAGCCAAAAGATTTTATGCAATATACAGGTGGTGCTACTATATTTGGTGTTAGTGGCGGAGTTATGGAAGCAGCAGTAAGATTTGCTTTCCATGTTCTTTCAGGGCTTGAACCAAAAGCAATGAGTCCTCAGTGGGATTTTGAAGATGTAAGAGGATATAGGCATCCTGTTGTTTCTGCCACAATTCCTGTGCCATTAAAAGCAGATTATAAAAAAGCTTTCAAAACAGATCAACTTAATATAAAAGTTTGTGTTGTAAACGGAATAGGGCCTGATGGTGCTCATCTTAAACCTGTGATTGAAGATGTAGTTGCAGGTAAAAGTCCTTATCACTTTATTGAAGTAATGACATGTCCAGGTGGATGCATAAATGGTGGTGGACAGCCTTGCCATCCAGTTGAACTCAGTTTGTGGGAAAAATTTCTTTATGCTCTTGCTGGCTCAGCAAAGAAATAAAGGAGGTGTGAAATGGGAAACATAACAAGAAGAGCATTTATAAAATTTGCTGGATTAACATCATTTGTTTTACTTACTGGATTTCCAAAACTTGGCTATGGCAAAGAATTCATCAGTAATAACTTCTTTGACACCCCTGTTGGAAGACAAAGAATCAATCTAATTAAAGCAAGACAGGCAGGACAGTATAAAGATGATATCATAATGAGAGAAAAGTTCAAAATGGCTGCTTCCCATGAAAATCCAATGATAAAGAAATTTTACTCTGAGTTTGCACATCATCCACTGAGTGAGATAAGTGAAGCACTGCTCCATACTCATTACAAAGCAAGAGTTTAAATAAACAAAGGGAGCTCCATCTGGAGCTCCCTTAAATGAAACTAAAGATGTTGGTTTATTATAGTCTTGGAAATAGAAATTATTGGTTTGCACCAATAGAAAAAGTGATAAAAATTTCGGAAATACTCTCAAGGAAAAATTATCTTCTTTATGACACAGAAGCATTAAAAGGTGTATACAATGACTGGTTCATATTGAATGATGAATATGTAAAAAAGCTTAGCGATATTATTGAAGAAGTTTTAGAAGATATTGATGATGAAGAAATTGTAGATGAACTGTTTGCTTTAAAGAATGTCCTTGAGGGTGGAAGTGTTGTAGTAGGTTGACTTTTTTTTAATTTTTTTTTTAAAATTTTAAAAAATTAAGTTTTTGCCTGATTCTGAAGGACTTTGTCCTGAAGATAAGGGCTTGAAAGTTAAAACTAAGACTGAGGGAGTTACCTGAGGTCAAGGAATGAAACAAAAGATTGGAATTGTCGGAATAATAGTCAGTGACAGAAAAAAGAATGCTTCCTTAGTAAATAAAATCCTCTCAGAGCATTCAGAAATAATCATCGGAAGAATGGGAATCCCTCAAAAAGAACTGGACACAGGTTTTATATCTCTTTTTGTAGAAGGCGATACAGACAAAATAGGCTCTCTTACAGGAAAACTGGGAAGTATAAAAGGCGTTACAGTAAAGAGTCTTTTAATTCCAATAAATAAGGAGGAAACTTGAGAATAGAAAGAGACTCAATTGGAGAAAAAAGTATTCCTTCTGATGCCTATTACGGAATTCATGCATTAAGGGCAAGGGAAAACTTTTGTGTAAGTGCTGCATTGCCGCACAGAGAACTCATATGGGCAATGGCAATGGTTAAAAAAGCCTGTACATGGGCAAACACAAAGCTTGGACTTCTTTCTGAGCAAAAGGCAAAGGCAATATTGTCTGCCTGTGATGAAGTTGCTAAGGGTATGTTTGACAGTGAAGTTATTGTTCCTGCACTTTCAGGTGGAGCAGGCACTTCAATTAACATGAATATCAATGAAGTCATTGCTAATAGAGCCATTGAACTTCTTGGATTTGAAAAAGGCAGATACGACATTATACATCCTGTTGAAGATGTAAACATGAGTCAGTCAACAAATGATGTGTTTCCAACAGCAGTAAAAGTAGCGGTTATAAAACTTTTGAAAGAGCTTGCTCATGAAGTTGCTTTGCTTCAGGGAGAGTTTCAAAAAAAAGAAAAAGAGTATGCAAAAATTTTGAAAGTTGGCAGAACCGAGATGCAGGATGCGGTTCCTGTGACAGCAGGGCAGGAGTTTTCAGCATGGGCAGAAGCTTTAAACAGAGATTGGTGGAGAATTAACAAAGCAGAAGAAAGAGTTCGTCAAATTAATCTTGGTGGAACAGCTGTGGGAACAGGGCTTAATTGTCCAAAAGCATTTATATCAATAGCAATTGAAAAACTTAGAGAGTTTACAGGACTGCCTCTTGCAAAAGCTGAAAATCTCTTTGAAGCAACCCAGAATACAGACACCTTTTCAGAAGTATCAGGATTTTTGAAAACTCTTGCAGCAGACTTGATAAAGATTGCCTCTGATCTAAGATTTTTAAGTTCAGGTCCTCGAGCAGGAATTGGAGAGCTGATACTCCCTCAAGTTCAGGTTGGCTCTTCAATAATGCCCGGAAAGGTAAATCCTGTAATACCTGAGATGGTAACTCAGGTTGGAATAAAAGTGATTGCTTCAGATATAGCAGTCAGTTATGCATGCAGTCTTGGCAATCTTGAGCTCAATCCATTTGTTCCTTTAATTGCCCATGAGCTTATTGGTTCACTTAAGCTCCTTAAAGAAACATGCAGGATTTTTAGAGAAAAATGTGTGGCTGGAATTTTTGTTGATATAGCTCGATGTAAGGAACTTCTTGATCGTAGCTGCTCAGTAATAACGGCTTTTAGCCCCTATCTTGGATACGAAACCTGTGCAGAAATTTATAAAGAAGCTGTTAGAACTGGTAGAAAAGTTGAAGATTTATTGATAGAAAAAGGGTATTTCTCAAAACAACAGATTGAAAAAATTACTTTACCTGAAGAGCTTACAACTCCTGGCTTTGCCGGGATTAAATATTTAAAGGAGGAATTAAAATGACAGCAGTATTAACAAAAAAGGAAAAAACATGGATGGAAAAAGTTATTAAAGAGGATGAAGTAACAAAGTATATGGATGGAGGTAAAGATTTCATAAACGATGAAGAAATATGGGAGAAATTAATAGATAATTCAAACCCTGAACCAGCAAGGATTAGAGAAATAATTCAAAAATCTCTTTCAATTCAAACTCTTGAACCTGATGAAACCGCAGCTCTTCTTAATGTAAAGGATCCTGAACTGTGGCAGGAGATATTTGATGCTGCAGGCAAAGTAAAGAAAAAGGTTTATGATAACAGAATTGTCACATTTGCTCCTCTTTACTGTGGCAATTTATGTGTGAACAACTGTCTTTACTGCGGATTCAGACGAGACAATCATGTGATAAAAAGAAGAGTTCTTACTCTTGATGAAGTCAGAAGAGAAGCTGAGGTTTTAGCAGGAGAGATTGGACACAAGCGTCTAATTGTTGTTTATGGTGAGCATCCTTTAACAGGACCTGAATACATAAGAGATACAATTGAGACAATATACTCAGTTAGAGTAAAAACAAGAAACGGATATGGGCAGATAAGAAGAGTTAATGTAAATGCTGCACCAATGAGCATTGATGATTTAAAGATGCTTAAGGAAGTTGGAATTGGCACTTATCAGGTGTTTCAGGAGACATACCATCATGAAACATATGAAAAACTTCATCCTAAGGGCACGATTAAGGCTCATTATCAATGGAGACTTTACTGTCATCACAGGGCTCTGGAAGCGGGAGTTGATGATGTAGCACTTGGTGTTTTGTTTGGACTTTATGACTGGAGATTTGAAGTTATGGGACTTCTCTATCATGCAAGAGACCTTGAGAAACAGTTTGGCATCGGTCCTCATACAATCTCTTTTCCAAGACTTGAACCTGCTGCCAATACTCCATTTGTTCAGGAAACAAGATACAGGGTTTCTGATGAAGATTTTAAAAAGCTCATTGCTGTGATAAGGCTTTCTGTTCCATATACAGGAATGATTCTCACTGCTCGTGAGCCAGCGCACATTCGAAGAGAAATTATTGCTTCTGGAATGATTACTCAGACAGATGCCTCAACCCGAATTGGCATAGGCGCATACTCAGATAGATATAATGAGCAGGAACTTGAGCGTCAGCAGTTTGAACTTGGGGATACCCGTAGTCTTGATGAAGTTATCCGCGAACTTGCAGAAATGGGAATGATTACAAGCTTTTGCACTGCAGGATACCGTTGCGGAAGAACAGGTGAGCGTATTATGACACTGCTTAGAACAGGTAAAGAAGCTGTATTTTGTAAGCTCAATGCAGTTCTCACATTCAGAGAATGGCTTGATGACTTTGCTTCTCCTGAGACTAAGGCAGCAGGTGAAAAGGTTATCCAGAAAGAGCTTGAAGAGCTAAGGGAGCGTGTTCCAGAGAAAGTTTATAACAAGCTTCTTGAATACTACGGGAGGATTCAGAATGGAGAAAGAGACCTCTACTTCTAATCTCATTGAAAAATTTGATGAAATAGCTAACTATGTTAAAGAAAAATATGGAGCAAACATCTGGTTTGTTGAAATTATGGGAAAGAGACATTCATACATAGCTGGACATAGGGAGGACTCCTTTCTTCCTTCAGAGGTTATTTATTTGAGTGAGAGATATGCGATTGTATCAAATGAGTGGGAAAAGATAAAGGAAAAAGAAGCTGTGGTCAGTCTCTGCAAGGTTGCAATAAACGGCGGAGATTGTTGATGCAAATAAGCCATTTCATCTGTCACTGTGAGGGATTCAATGTCCTGAAGCAGTCTGTAAAGAAGAAATGAAGGAGGCAAAACCATGACAGTACCAAAAAGTCAAAGACTTCACATAGCTTTATTTGGAAGAAGAAATGCAGGGAAGTCTTCTTTAATAAATGCGCTTACAGGTCAAGACCTTGCCATTGTTTCAGATGTTCCTGGAACCACAACTGATCCTGTTTTTAAGGCAATGGAGATACTTCCTTTAGGTCCTGTTGTTCTTATTGACACAGCAGGAATTGATGATGTTGGTGAACTTGGACAACTTAGAAAGAAAAAATCCTATGAAGTGTTTGAAAAAACAGACCTTGTTCTTCTTGTAATTGATCCTCAAGCAGGATATGGAGAGTTTGAAAAGGAAGTTGTGCAAAAGGCTCAAAAAACTCAAACTCCTGTTATTTATGTAATCAACAAAGTAGATCTTTATCAACCATCTGAACTTCTGGAACAATTCAAACCACTTAATTTGCAGCCAGTGGTTTTTGTAAGTGCTTTAACCCGTAAGGGCATAGATGAATTAAAACAAGCAATTATCAACCATGCTCCAAAGGAATG
This sequence comes from Thermodesulfovibrio sp., assembly GCF_049969575.1. Classification (NCBI taxonomy): domain Bacteria; kingdom Pseudomonadati; phylum Nitrospirota; class Thermodesulfovibrionia; order Thermodesulfovibrionales; family Thermodesulfovibrionaceae; genus Thermodesulfovibrio; species Thermodesulfovibrio sp. The sequence continues at coordinate 41,994 of NZ_JBMFOO010000012.1, forward strand.
GATACTTCCCACGGTTGTTGGAGACCTTATTAATCCTGGAGATGTGGTAATTTGCGTAATCCCTGTTGATAAGGCAGCTCCAAAAGGAAGACTGATTTTACCTCAACAAATTGTGATAAGAGACATTATTGACAGCGAAGCAATGGCTATGGTTGTTAAAGAGAGAGAACTCATCCATGCTTTTAATTATCTCAATAAAAAGCCCTCGCTTGTAGTAACCGATGCTTCAGTTTACAATAAGGCTGCAGCAGATACTCCCTCTGATATAAGACTTACTTCTTTTTCAATTCTGTTTGCCCGTTACAAAGGAGACCTTCAAACACTTGTTGAGGGAGTTAAAGCAGTTAAAAATCTTAAACCAGGCGATAAAGTTTTAATCTCTGAAGCATGCACCCATCATCCTGTTGAAGATGACATTGGAAGGGTTAAAATTCCAAGATGGCTAAGGGCTCAGGTTGGTGGTGATCTTGATATAGATGTAAAGGCAGGAGGAGGACCTCTTCCGGAGCCTCTTAATCAATACAAATTAATTGTTCACTGTGGTGCCTGTATGCTCAATCGTAAAGAGATGTTAAGCAGAATCATGCAAGCAAAGGTAGCAGGAGTTCCAATTGTCAATTATGGGGTAATAATGGCTCACATTCATGGAGTTCTTCACAGAGCCCTTTCTCCTTTTCCTCACTTACAATCAATCATAAGTGAAACAATGGATGACATGAAAGAAGAGATAGAGAGTTTAAAGAAAATAAGAGGTAGAAGGTGAATAAACAAGAGATATTAAAGCTTCTTACAGAGACTCCTTTTGAAGAAGTAGCAAAAATTGCAGATGAGGTAAGAAAAAAATTTCACGGAAATACAGTTCACCTGAGAGCAATTATTGAGTTTTCAAACTACTGCAAATGCAATTGTCTTTTTTGCGGGATAAGAAGGGACAATAAAAAATTGCCAAGATATAGAATGAGCAGTAAAGAAATAATTGAAACAGCTCACCAGGCAGCAAATGCAGGTTTTAAAACAGTGGTTTTACAGTCTGGAGAAGACCCTCAATGGAATGCTAAAAAAATCAGTGAAGTTGTAAAAGAAATTAAAAAGTTTGATGTAGCTGTAACTCTTTCTGTTGGAGAGTTAAGCTATAAAGACTATGCAATGCTCAGAGAAGCTGGTGCTGATAGATATCTTCTTAAGTTTGAAACATCGGATGCCAAGCTTTTTAAAGCATTAAAGCCTGATACAAACCTTCAGAAAAGAATCCAATGCATTAAATGGCTTAAAGAGCTTGGATATGAAACAGGCTCTGGAGTAATTGTGGGATTGCCGGGACAGACAATTCAATCTCTAACAGATGATATTTTTCTTATGAAAGAGCTTGAGCTTGATATGCTTGGAATCGGACCATTTATTCCACATCCTGAAACTCCTTTAAAAAACGCACCAATGGGCAATCCTTTGATAACTCTGAAAGTTCTGGCAATTATGAGAATTTTGCTTCCCCTTGCAAACATTCCTGCAACAACAGCTTTGAGAACAATTTCTTTTGATTTAGGAGAAAAAGCTTTTCAAGTAGGGGCAAATGTTGTTATGCCTGATATAACTCCTGAAAAATATAGAACCTTTTATGAAATTTATCCTGGCAAAGGACAATCAAGAGGTTCCTACGAGTTCTGGAAAAATTTCTTTAAAAACATCGGAATGACTGTGGCAACAACTTATTGAGCTTTTGACTTTCCACGATTTTTTATGCTAATTTTAAATTAAATCCTCAAAAATTAGGACAATGGAGGTGTAAAATATGAATACATTGAAGACTATGGTTTTAATGGTTTTTCTTACAGTATTTTTCATCTTTGTTGGTTCAGTCATTGGAGGCAAACATGGAGCTACAATTGCCTTGATAATGGCTTTTGGAATGAACTTCTTTGCTTACTTTTTTAGCCACAAGGTGGTTCTCACCATGTATGGAGCAAAAGAGGTCACAGAAGCAGA
>NZ_JBMFOO010000013.1:0-42521 GCF_049969575.1 Thermodesulfovibrio sp.
AAATGAGCTCAGTTACAGACCATATAACACAGGACATTGGAAGCATTGCAGAGGGAATAAAAGAGATTGCCACTTCAGTGGAACAGACTTCTCAAACAGCATCTGACATCAGAAAACTTGGTAAAGATTTAAATATTGCAATAGGAATTCATAAAGCTATAAAGGAGGAATAGAATGCTCAAAAAATTCAGTGTAAAAAGGGTGTTACAGGGCAGGCTTTTTAAAGGAGAGGAAATTGTATCAGGAATTACAAAATTTTTAAAAGAAAATTCAATTACCTCTGGGCTTATAAGTGGAATAGGAGCTGTTAAAAAAGCCAGAGTAGGGTATTATGACCAGAGTGAAAAGGAATATGTCTCTCATGAATTTAACGAGCCGATGGAAATACTCTCATTAAAAGGTAATATCTCAATAAAAGATGGTGAGCCTTTTGCACACATTCACATTGTTCTTTCAAAAAAGGATTTTTCATGTATTGGTGGACATCTTTATGAAGCTGAGGTTTTTGCTTTTGAATTTGAAATCCTGGAATTGGAGGGGAATTCTTTCATCAGGGGTTTTGATGAGGAAACTGGGCTATTCTTATGGAAAAATTAACTCAACATCTCTTCAAGAGTTACCTTAACACACTCTGAAAGAGCTTGAAGATTATAACCACCTTCAAGCACAAATATCTTAGGAACATGAGAAGCCCTAAGAATGCTTTTTACAATACTTCTTACTCCTTCTGTTGAGACATTTATATGGCTCATGGGATCATCTTTATGCATATCATAACCTGCTGAGACAAGGATAAGTTCAGGTTTTGCTTCTCTTATTTTCTGAGGCATTATATCTTGAAAAACTGTCAAATACTCTTTCGTGCCTGAGCCAGATCTCAATGGTACATTATAAGTGCATCCTTCTCCAGCACCTCTTCCTATTTCAAGCTCTCTACCTGTTCCAGGATAAAAAGGAAATTGATGGGAACTAAAATAAAAAACAGAACAGTCATCTTCAAATATATGCTGGGTTCCATTTCCGTGATGAACATCAATATCAACTATAAAAATTTTTTTAACTCCCTTTGTCTTTGCATAGGCTGCACCAACTGCTACATTATTAAATATACAAAATCCCATTGCAGCATCAATTTCAGCATGATGCCCCGGAGGTCTTACCGCACAAAAGGCACTATCAAAATCTTTATTTAACACACCATCCACAGCACTCAGCACAGCACCCACTGCATAGCATGCCACCTCAAAAGAATTTTCGCTGAGATAAGTATCTGGATCTATGTATCCTGGTGGAGAATTTTTAATTTTTTCTATATAGTGGAGTTCATGAACCAGAGAAAGTTCCTCTTCAGTTGCTTTTCTTGGTTTAATGTGAAATAATCTATTCCATATTCCTTCTTTTTTAAGATGATTAACAATTGCAATGAGTCTATCCTTTGATTCAGGATGATTTGAAGGCGTCTCATGTTTTAAGAAAATGTCGTCATAAATAAATGCAATTTTTTTATCCATAGAAAATGATATCCATTTATTTTATTGTTTTATCTCATCAAAATTCAAAATATCCATGTATTCCCATTCTCTCCATGCCATCACATATATTTTATTTTTACTGGCATGTTTTATAACCTGTTCAGGAGAAGTGATACTACCAAATATTATTATCAATTTTTTACCCTTGAATTCAGGGAAAAACTCAAAAAATCTCTTTGCTTTTTTCTTTATATCATCAACATCTTTAACATATGGCGTTGATTTAACTTCTATCATAAAAACCATATCATCACAAGTTGCCACTGCATCTACCTCATAATCCTCACCTTTTATTCTCTTAAGTATTCTTTGCCCAAGCATCTGAATGTCGCAATTAAAATACTTACTTAACACTGGGCGCAGGGCAGGTGCAATCAGGTCTTCCACTATCGTACCCATTTTCTTTGCAAGATTACTCCATTCTTTGTTTTTTCTCTTGTTTTCTTCCTGTTGCTCTCTCTTAAATTTAAGCATTTCATTTTTGAAGTCTCTCATTTCATTTTTGAAGTCTCTCATTTCATTTTTGAACTCTCTCATTTCATTTTTGAACTCTCTCATTTCCAGAGATAGTTTTTTATTTTCTTCTGCAAGTCTCTCAATTGCCATTTCAGTTTTCCGAGCCTGATAAATAAGCTCCATTAAAGCCTGTTCAAGTTGATCAACTCTTTTTTCTAATAAAGTCTCCTGCATATTTAATCTCCATCATTTTTTATTTTTATAATATTATGAAATCGATTGTATTTGCAAATCAAATTTATTATCATGAAATTGTTGTCAGTTTTCTTTATTAGCATTTTCAGGTTTCAGGGCAGAATTCTCAAACTTTACAAAGATGAAAGGATACTGTAAGGCTTGGAAAACTTCTATTTGATTTTGACTCAGAGCAAATGCATGCAAGATACAAAGCTATTGATGTTATAATGCTAAATTATGGTTAATGTCAAGATGACAATTCAGTATGATGGCAGTAATTATTCTGGCTGGCAGAGGCAGAAAAAGGAGCTGTCTATTCAGGCAGTGATTGAAGGAGCTCTTTCAAAGATATTTCAAACAGAAATAAAAATTCGCGGAGCCGGAAGAACTGATGCAGGAGTTCATGCCATTGAACAGGTTGCAACCTTTAAAGCCAATGTTAAAATGCCTTTAAGTAGCCTTAAAAAAGCTCTAAATTCTTTGCTGCCTCCTGATATAAGAGTAATTGAAGTTGAAGAAGTTGTTGCTGAGTTCCATCCTCAGTACTCAGTAAAAAGAAAATCTTATGTTTACTACTTGTGTATTGATGAACAGTGTTGTTGTTTTATTCAAAGATATGTATGGCACTATCCAAGAAAGCTCAATTTATCTTTAATGGAAGAATCCCTATCTTTGTTTAAAGGAACCAGAGATTTCACAGCTTTTTCTGGCAGTACTGAGGTAAAGAATAAAGTAAGAACTGTTTATGATTTTACCATGCAGAGGCTTGACAATTTCTGTTTCATGGACATGAACATGAGTGGTAATTTTATCAAATTCAGGATAGAAGCTGATGGATTTTTAAGATTCATGGTAAGAAATATAGTTGGATGCATTGTAGAAGTAGGCAGAGAGAAACTCAGTATTGAGTCAATTAATGAGGCTTTCATCACAGGGAAGAGGCCTTCCAGAATGCAGACAGCCCCTTCCCGTGGACTTTTTTTAGAAAAAATATATTACTGACCTTCCTCACCTTCAAATTTCTCTATCATCTCTATTTTTTCCTGACAGTCTCTGCAGTATATGGCAAATGGAAGGATTTTGAGCCTTTCCTCAGGAATTTCATCACCGCACATTTCACATATTCCATAGGTGCCTTCCTCAAGTTTTCTTAGGGCTTCTTCAATTTTCTTTAAGATGTCTCTATGTGTGCTTAACTGTTTCAGGCTTATGTCTTCTGAAAGATCAATAACACTCAAATCAGCATCATCCATACCTGCTTCAACAATCTGTCGCTTTTCTACGGTTTGAAACTTTTTCATCTCTTCGCGAGCTTCCCTTAGAATCTGCTCTTTCATTTGATTGAGCATTTTTTTTAATCTATCTTTTCTTTCCTGATCTATTTTCATTTAAACCTCCATTATTTCTTTCTCTTTTTGCTCAAGAGCATGGTCAACTTTTTCAATAAAGGAGTTTGTTATTTTTTGTATTTCTTCCTGAAGTCTGCGAGATTCGTCCTCACTCAATTTCTTTTCTTTTTCAGCTTTTTTAATTTCTTCAATAATATCTCTGCGGATGTTTCTTATTGCTACTCTTGCTTCTTCAGCTCTTTTACGGACTACTTTCACAAGTTGCTTTCTTCTTTCTTCTGTTAAAGGTGGAATAACTATTTTAATAATTTTTCCATCGTTAATTGGTGTAAGTCCCAAATCTGACTTCATTATGGCTTTTTCTATGTCTGCAAGCATCCTCTGTTCCCACGGCTGAATTGTAATCATTCTTGGCTCAGGAATCCCGAGTGTGGCAACCTGATTAAGAGGAACCATGCTTCCATAGTAATCCACTCTAATGTTATCAAGAATTCCAAGAGAGGCTCTACCTGTTCTAAATGTAGAAAGATCTTTTTTAAAGACTTCCAATGCTTGATTCATTTTTTCATTAGCTTTCTTCTTGAATTCCTGCATCATTTTTCACCTCTTTTAAAACAATGCTTCCTATTTTTTCTCCTAAGACTATCTTTTTTAAATTATCTGGTTTTTTGATATTGAATACCACAATAGGGAGATTGTTATCCATGCAAAGTGTAATAGCAGTTGAATCCATCACTTTAAGAGAATTTCTTATTACATCCATATAGGTAAGTGTATCAAATTTTTTCGCCTTTGAATCTTTAACCGGATCTGATGAATAAATTCCATCCACCTTTGTTCCCTTAAGGATAACATTAGCACCGATTTCAATTGCTCTGAGAGCTGCTGCTGTGTCAGTGGTAAAATAGGGATTCCCCGTGCCAGCAGCAAATATCACTACACGACCTTTTTCAAGATGTCTTATTGCTTTTCTTCTTATGTAGGGCTCAGCAAGCTCTCGCATCTCAATTGCTGATTGAACACGGGTATCAACTTCTTGTTTTTCAAGAGCATTTTGAAGTGCCAGTGCATTAATTACTGTTGCAAGCATTCCCATATAGTCTGCTGTTGCTCTTTCAATCCCCTGTGCCTCAGCTTCACTACCACGCCATATATTACCTCCACCAATAACAATAGCAATTTCAACTCCTAATTGATAGGCTTTTTTTATTTCCTCTGCCATGTATTTTACAGTAAAAGGATCAATACCATAGCCCTGCTCCCCCATAAGGGCTTCACCACTAAGCTTCAGAAGAATTCTTTTATAAACAGGTTTATTCACATTGACCTACCTGAAATCTAACAAACCTTCGGACTACAATATTTTCACCGAATTTTGCAATTGTTTCATTAATGAGGTCTTTTATTTTTTTCTCAGGCTCTTTAATAAAAGGCTGTTCAAGAAGGCACATCTCTTCAAAGAACTTTTCAAGCTTTCCTTCAATAATTTTTTCAACAACCTGAGGTGGTTTATTCCCCTTTATTTGAGCCTTGTAAATCTCTTTTTCTTTATTTATAACCTCTTCTGGCACATCCTCTCTTTTTATATATTGAGGATTTGATGCTGCAATGTGCATTGCAATGTCTTTACCGAGCTGACGAAACTCTTCATTTCTTGCAACAAAATCTGTTTCGCAATTAAGCTCAAGCATTACTCCGATTTTGTCCATATGAATGTAGGATGTTATAATTCCTTCTCTGGCATCTCTTGTTGCTTTTTTTTGAGCAGTGGCAAGTCCTTTTTGCCTTAAATATTCAATTGCTTTATCAAAATCTCCTCCTGATGCTTCAAGTGCTTTTTTACATTCCATCATTCCAGCACCTGTTTTTTCTCTGAGTTCTTTTACCATTTGAGCAGTTATTGCCATCTGTGTCCTCCTTTATGGTTCAATGTATTCTGTCATTGATTTCTCATACTCCTCTTCCTGGAGTATTTTTTCTTTTATTGCAGCCTTTTCAGCTTCTTCTTCAAGACGTTTTGTGAAAACTTCCTTGCCTTCAAGCACAGCATCAGCCATCTTTGATGTAATAAGTTTAATTGCTCTAATTGCATCATCATTTCCTGGTATAACATAATCAACAAGGTCAGGATCACAATTTGTATCAACAATTGCAACGATTGGAATTCCAAGCTTTATTGCCTCTTCAACAGCTATTTTTTCTTTTTTTATGTCTACGATATATATTGCTTTTGGAAGTTCCATCATATCTTTAATTCCAATTAGATTTAACTCAAGCTTTTGTCTTTCCTTTTCTAATTTTGCAATCTCTTTTTTCGTGTGTAAATAAAGAGTGCCATCTTCTTTCATCTGTTCAATTCTTTGCCACTTTTCAACACTTTTTCGGACTGTGGAAAAATTGGTAAGCATTCCTCCAAGCCAGCGATGATTTATATAAAAAACTCCTGCTCTTTTTGCCTCTTCCTGGATTGCCTCCTGAGCCTGCTTTTTTGTACCAACAAAAAGAATGCTTCCTCCTTCTGCTGAAACTGTTTTTAAAAATTCATAAGCCTCCTCAATTCCTTTAACTGTTTTCTGAAGATCAATAATATGAATGCCGTTTCTTTCTGCAAAGATATACTTTTTCATTTTTGGATTCCATCGTTTGACCTGATGGCCAAAATGAGCACCTGCTTCAAGAAGCTCTTTCATTGTAACTACTGACATAAAAAACCTCCTTAAATGGTTTTAACCTCCGCCCTTTCTCCTTAACCTTTAAGGACCATCGGAGAAATTTCAGGGCGTGTGTTTTTAAAAGAGTCAAAGACTCTTTAACATTAAATTTAAAATTTATCATATTTTTTCAATTTCTTTCAATTACCTCCATTTTATCCTTTATTTTTTTGGCTTTAAAAAGGACTTTATCAACTTCTTTAAAAAATTCTTTATAGCCTTTATAAAACTTGAAGCTTTCACATTTACCGATGCAGCCTATCGCACCAGAGGCACTGACAGAAGTTTTTTTATATCGAGCTTTAAACTCCTCCTTTACTCTTTCAGCAAATTTTATCGCTCCTTCTTGAGATGATCCAATAAGAATGCATCCAAATTCGTCTCCTCCTATTCTTGCAACAACATCTTCCTTTCTTTTGAAATTTTTTAAAACTTTTGCAAAAAGCTTTATAAGTCTGTCTCCTTCAGGATGTCCAAACATATCATTGACTTTTTTTAGACTGTCAAGGTCAAAAAGAATGAGACAGAAACCGTTTCCATATCTTAAACTCCTTGAATATTCTTCTTCAAGCCTCTGAAAAAAGAATCTCCTGTTATATATTCCTGTGAGAGAATCGGTTATTGAAGCTTTATAAAGTTTTTTATTTATTTTTTGTAATTCTGATGTTTTTCTATCTACTTCCTTTTGCAACTGTTCGTTAAATTTTAAATTTTCATGGTAAAGTTTAAAAAGTGTTAATACTGCAGAGAAAAGCTTAACCATTGAAACAAAAAAGAAAATATAGTCTTCATCAAAGGCATTAACCTCAGGATGTGAAAAGTTGATTACTCCGACTATTTTATTCTCAACTTTTACAGCAACAGATAAAACCGAACCTATTGGAAGGCTGGAAAGCTTTTTGTCAAATCTCTCATCTTTTGTTACATCAGGCACATAAATAAAATTTCCTTTTTTAAAAGCCGCACCTGCCAGGCTACTGTCAATATTAAATATTTTTTTCTTGAAATCTTTAAATTTAATTTTCCCTGTAGCAACCTTTAGAACAAGCCAGTTCAATTCAGGATGTTTCTCCATAAATGATATATTTTCAACAGGAAGTAGTTTTATAAATTCATCAAAACAGTAGGAGATAAACTTGTAAATATCCTTTTCAGCATAAATCCTGTCAAGAATTTTATTAATAGAAGAAATGACTCTTATGGATAGCTCAGCACTACATGCAAAATCTTCGGTCAGTTCAAGAAGAGATTTTTCTATAAAGGAGTGTTTTTTAATGTGTTCTAAAATAATTTGTTTTAATTCTTCATCGCTTAGTTTATCCAGATTTTCGACTTTAAAAATTTTTCCAATATCTAATAAAAATTCTCTCATAAGTTTTCCACCTCTTTGAGAATCTCTTTTAATTCATTAACTAATTCTTCTGGTTCAGGAACATCTAAGAGTTTATAAACTTTTTCTCTATAAAATTCACTCTCTATTTTAACTTCAAAAGGATGGTAACCAAGCTTTTCAGCAATAGAATTTGAGAGTTGAACAAGAGCAACATTTTTTGCATATTTCACAGATTTTTGAGGAGGCTCGTGATGATAAAGAATTACATCGCAGAATATCTCCGGCAGTCCCCAAATCTCAGCAAGCCATTTTCCTATTTCTGAATGAGTTGTGCCGAGAATTTTTTTCTCTGCCTGAGTTAAAGAGTTTTCCCTTGACAGAGCTTGCTCTATTTTTTGAAACTGCTCATAAAAAGCATAATTAAGAGCAAAAAGTCCAATATCATGAAGAACACCGGTTGCGAAATTATCTTCTGAAGGCTCATTCAGAAATTTTTCTGAAATAATCTGACATACTGTGCCTGTAGCAATAGAATGTTTAAAAAGCCTCATATAACTTTTTTCTTTTTCTTGTGAGGATTTAAAAAGGCTGAATATTGATATACTTAAAGCAATGTTTTTTAATGCTTTAAATCCTATTTTAAGAAGAGCATCTTTCACTGTTGTAATTGGTTTATAAATGCCGAAATAAACTATATTGGCAACACCAAGAACCTTTGACATAATTGGCGGGTCTCTTTCAATAATATCTACAAGTTCATCAAAATGTGTGAGCTCTTTTGATGTTAAATTAAGTATTCTTTCAGCAGTCCATGAAAGCGTAGGAAGTTTTTTAAGTTTTTGAATGTCTATTCTTATGTCAGTTTTGGAGTTCATAAAAATCCTTCTTGCTTAAAATTATTTTAAATAATACAATATAAATTATGGAGTTTTCAATAAATTTTAATAACATTATTGGAATTGTAGCAGGAATAATAACAACAAGTGCTCTTGTTCCGCAGGCATTAAAAATCTACAGAACAAAATCTGCCAGAGATGTTTCACTGACAATGTTTATTTTTATGGCAGTAGGAATAACGCTATGGTTTGTCTACGGAGTTTTAATCAAAGAAATTCCAGTTATCTTAGCAAATTCTGTCTCATTGATTTTAATTTTTTCAATTATTTTTATGAAAATTCGTTATGGTTAAAGTCTTTTTGCTACCAAGGCAAACTGCCTGAGCTTTTCAACCATTTTATCGGGGTGAGAGGATTTGAACCTCCGACACCACGGTCCCGAACCGTGCGCGCTGCCAGACTGCGCTACACCCCGTTTTTTTATATTAACACTTTTCTGTCACTCTGAGCATCCTCATTCTTTTTTGTCATTCCAAGCACCTCGATAGTGTAAGGAATCTCTGACTACCTTCAATATCAATAAAAAAGCACTGGATTGAACTCGGTCTCATAAATCCTGTTCAATCTGAAGTCTTTTTCAATATCCAATCCTCTATTGGCTGATATAAGAAGGAGAGATTCCTCGGGGCATCGAACCCTTCGGAATGACAAATAAATTATAACATTCTTATTATTCCGCATTGTCTTGTAGATTGTCTGCCATGAAATCTATAAGAAGCATATTCATTGCTTTTGCAGTATGTGCAGTCATCTGAAATCCATATATTTTGTCTTTTAACTCCTAAGGAAATCGCCTGAAGAAGATTTGCAACTCCTATATCAATGTAGTTTTTGCCATTTACTCTAAAAATATAATCCTCTCCAGGATTTTCCTTCTTCATTGCATCAACCACTTCCTCACCAACTTCGTAACAGCATCCTTTAATGTATGGACCAAAGGCAATTAGCAAGTTTTCTGGCTTACATCCATAAACTTCATTCATTTTTATAATTGTCTTTTTTAAAATTCCTTTAGCTGTTCCACGCCATCCAGCATGAACTGCGGCAATTACTTTTTTTTCTGAATCAAATATCAGCGCTGGCAGACAATCTGCTGTTTTTATCCCTATAAAAAGATTTTTTTGATCTGTAATCACTGCGTCTGCTATGGATGGCTCAGCGTAAGAATTCAAAATTGCTATAAAATCTGTATGTCTTTGAACAGGAATGTAAAGCTTAAATGGAAGCGAATTTTTAAAATCTTCAAATTTCTCTATCTTTTTTGTAAAAAATGCTTCAATCTGTAGTCCATTAAATATTTCTGGATAAATGACCATTATTTTATTATACATCTCGAAAAAAAGCATGTTCCATTTTTTAAGAATTTTTTGTGATAATTAATTGATGGGCTATGCAACAAAAATAAAAAAGATCAATGAAAAAGAGCTAATTAAAATCCCTCTTGAAGAATTAAAAATCAAAAAAACTTTACCCTTTGATGTCTACATTCGTGATTCAGGAATAGATAAAAAAATTTTCAATAAAGGAACGATACTTTCAAATAGTTTTATTGAAGTATTGAAGGAAAAAGGAATAAGTCATGTTTATGTTGAAAAATCTGATCTGGATACTTATAAATCAAGAGCATTGCCCGAATCAGTTTTAGACTCTCCAGTAGCTTTTAAAAATTATTCTTTTTGGAAAGAAAAATTCTATCAGATTGACAGAAATCTTTTAATCCCCGGTATTGAAGTTGATTTTCCTATTTATCACTTAAAGGATTTTAACTTCAAAAAAATTGTTGAAGCATCATCGGAAAAACCATCAATGATTTATGGAGATACTATCCCTGAGGAAGGGGATATTTTAATTGAAAAGAAGGATTTGCCTTTATTTAGAGAGTACATTGAATTTCTGAGTAAAAGAGTTGAAGAAAAAGAGCTGATAATAAAAGAATCTGCAAAAGTTTTAATAGCTGAAGTTTTAAATGAACCAAGAAGTGGAGAAAAAATAAAAAAAGTGGGCAAAGTTGTCAATAATATCATAGAAACAATACTTGATAAGCCTGACTCAATTTATGAACTTTTACATTTAAAAGGTTATGATTACTATACTTACACTCACTCTGTTAATGTGGGAGTTTTGTCTGTAGGATTGGGAATACAGATAGGACTTGACAGAGATACTATATATAAACTTGGAATTGGTGCAATTTTGCATGATTTAGGAAAAAGTCAGATTCCCAATGAAATACTCAATAAACAGGGAAGGCTCAATGAGACAGAATACAATATCATAAAACAGCATGTTTTATTTGGATATGAAATCCTTAAAGAAAAAAAAGAAGTTCCTAAAGAATCTCTTTTAGCAGTACTTCAACATCATGAAAAACTCTCAGGAAGGGGATATCCATATGGCTTGAAGGGAGAAGAAATAAAGCTTTTTGGAAGAATTACAGCAATTGCAGACTGTTATGATGCTTTAACAACCAGAAGACCGTATAAGCCTCCACTCACTCCATATTTTGCACTTTCCATAATTGTAAAAGAAAAAGGAGATCATGACACGGAGCTTTTAAAGGCTTTCATAAAAATGCTTGGTAAAATAAAATGAGCAGTTTATTTGATAAACCCTTAGAAAGCATAAAAAAACAACCTCTTGCTTATAGAATGACTCCAAGAAATCTTGATGAATATATTGGTCAACATCATATTCTTTCAGAGGGAAAGCTTCTTCGCAGAGCAATTGATTCAGACAGAATTGCTTCACTTATTTTATATGGACCTCCAGGCACCGGTAAAACAGCTCTTGCAAGAATAATTGCAAACAAAACAAAGGCTCATTTTCAATGGCTTAATGCAACAACTTTAAACATCGAAGAAATAAGAAAGCAGATTTTTGCAGCAAAGCAAAGACTGAGTAAAGGTGAAAAAACAATTCTTTTTATTGATGAAATTCACAGGCTTAGCAGGATTTCTCAGGATGCCTTGCTTCCTGATATTGAAGAGGGAAACATAATTCTTATTGGAGCAACCACTGAAAATCCCTTTTTTTATCTTAATTCTGCTCTTGTTTCCAGAAGTCATGTCTTTGAATTAAAACCTTTGACTGAACAAGAGATTATAACAATTCTTAAAAGAGCACTGTCTGATAAAGAACGTGGCTTTGGAGAGTTAAAAATTGAAATTACACCTGAAGCACTCCTTCATCTTGCAAAATCTTCTGAGGGTGATGCAAGAAAAGCTCTTTCAGCTCTTGAAATTGCTGTTTTAACTACACAACCTGACAGTGCTGGAATTATAAGAATTGATACAAAAATCGCTGAAGAAAGCATTCAGAAAAAACACATTGTCTATGATAAAGCAGGAGATGAACATTATGATACAGCCTCAGCTTTTATTAAAAGCATGCGTGGAAGTGATCCTGATGCAGCAGTTTACTGGCTTGCAAAGATGATTTATGCTGGTGAAGACCCTCGTTTCATTGCCCGTAGAATAGTAATTGCAGCAAGTGAGGATGTTGGACTGGCTGATCCAATGGCTTTGGTTGTTGCAACCTCAGCAGCACAGGCAGTTGAATTTGTAGGGATGCCAGAGGCAAGAATAATTCTTGCTCAGGCAGCTATTTATGTTGCACTTGCACCGAAGAGCAATGCCTGTTACAGAGCAATTGAAGAAGCATTAAATGATATTGAGGCAGACCGTAGTTTTCAAGTTCCAGAGCATCTGAAAGACTCTCACTACAAAGGAGCTAAAAGACTTGGGCATGGAAAAGGTTATAAGTATCCTCATGATTATGGTGGATATGTTGAACAGGATTATCTTCCCGAGAAGAAGAAGTATTATAAGCCTTAAACTCCTCTTAAGTTTCCAAAAATATACTTGTGAATCTGAAGATTTAGCCTTACTGAAAGACCATCACTAATTATCCATTTAGCAAGCTCTGCTGGATTAAGAATTCCATAGGCAGGAGAAAAGAGGATTTCTTTAACTTTTATTTCATGATTTTTTAAAAAATCTTTTGCCCACTCATAGTCAGCCCTGTCAGTTAAAACGAATTTAAGTTCATCAATTTTTTTAAGAAATTTAAGATTTTCAATATAGTTTCTTTCACTCATTCCACTTCCCGGAGTTTTTATATCCATAATTATTTTCACCTGAGGATTTACTCTTTCAATAGAAATTGAACCATTTGTTTCAAGAAGGACTGTATGAGTTTGGACAAGCTGATTCATAATTTCATAAACTTCCTCCTCGAGGAGAGGTTCACCACCTGTTATCTCAACATATTTAAATGGAAATGAATGAATTTTTTTTAAAACTTTATCAATTGAAAGCTCTTCACCTTCATAATAAGCATACTTTGTATCACAGTAGGAGCATCTGAGATTACATCCTGTAAGTCTCAGAAAAATCATAGGAATACCTGCAAGAGAGCTTTCTCCTTGAATGCTTGCAAAGATTTCACAGACTTTCATATTTTTAGATTTGCATTTATTATTTTATAGCCCTGTGGAGTCTCCTTTAGCCAGACCTTTGCAGTAAATCTATCATTCGGTAAAAATCCATAGGAAAGCTCTTTCCAAACCACTACTGTGACATCACCTTCATGTTTAATCTCAGCCACAGGATGTTTTGCAAAGGAAAGCAATGCTCGGACAGCTTCAGCTTCTTTTGATTTTATAATGGCAGGGTCATTTTTGATTTTGTATTTTTCATCACCATATACACGCTTTGTAAAAAGGTCAACAAATCCAGTTATGTATTCATCTGAATGCCTTGCCACAAACCACCATCTTAGAAAATCATTGGGAAGGGGATAAACTCTGTATTGATGGGCTTCAATTTTCTGTTTAAGAAAATCTATTGCCTCTGCTTTAAGGTAAGCCTTTGTTGCAATGTATAAGGCAATGAAAGCCAGTGAAAAAATATATAAAAATTTTGCCTGCTTTTTAAATTTTATTGAAAGAAAAACTGCCAATAAAAGAGGGATTAAAACATAGGGATCAATTATGAAAGTTAAAGAGAGGTTATAAGAATTCCAGTCAAAGGGAGAAAAAATTTTTGTTCCATATTGATTTGTGAGATCAAGAAAAAGATGAAGGGCATAGGCTATGAATGAACAGCAGTATGCTTTCAAAAAGCCTAATTTTTTGCGAAAAATTATCCCTGGTAAAAGAGGGAACAAAAACAATGCTCCAATTCCATGAGTGATTCCTCTGTGATACATAAGAAAAAGCTCTTTGCTGTAAAGCCTCGTGAGAATATCAATATCAGGCATCAGGGAACTAACAAGAATAATAGCAAGAATTAATCTATTTTTACTGAGCGTTTTTCCCAATACAAATCCAGACAGAGTATGGGTAACAGGATCCATAAAAAAATTGTAACAAAAATTAAATAAATAAAAGAAGTTTTGTTTTGTGCTTGACATTTGAAGAAAATTTATGTATTATAACTTAATCAAAAATTAGGAAAGGAGGCATAAAGTGGAAGCACCAACCTTTTTGGGAATGTTGTTACCTTCAATTCCGCCGTATGTTAGTTATTCTTGGTTAGCAATTATATTTCTTATTATTGTTTCTTTAATCGTTAGAGGAAAGTTATCTTTAATTCCATCGGGAATTCAGAATGTTATGGAAGTTATTCTGGAATTTTTATCAAGTCAGGCACGAGATGCAGTTGGGAGTAAGTATGCGAAAACTTTTATTCCCCTTCTTGGAACTTTATTTCTTTACATTCTTACCTGTAACTTATTTGGACTTATTCCAGGTTTTGAATCTCCAACAGGAAACCTAAATACAAATGCAGCAATGGCTGTTCCAGTATTTTTTATTTATCAATTTTATGGTTTTAAGGTTCACGGAATAAAATATCTTGAACATTTTTTAGGTCCTATTAGAAGCATTTATGCAATTCCTTTCATGGCTTTTATGTTTATTGTAGAATGGATCAGCCATCTTGCAAGACCTGTTACACTTTCTGTCCGACTTTTCGGTAATATGATGAGTAAACATCTCCTATTAATGGTTCTTGGAGTTTTAACGCCTTTGCTTGTTCCTACTCTTGTTTTAATTTTAGGAACTGCAGTTAGCTTTATTCAAGCATATATTTTTATGATTCTTACAGCAGCTTATATTGGTGGTGCAGTAGAAGAGTCTCATTAAAAAATAAACAAAGAAAGGAGGTGTAAGGTAATGAAAAAGGTTTTAACAGCAATTGTTTTATTAACTCTTCTTCTTTCTGCTGGAATAGCCTTTGCTGCAGAAGCTACCCCTGATGCTGCAAAGTTGAATTACTATGGTTTTGCAAGCCTTGGCGCCTTGGTAGGAATTGGTCTTGCAGCAGCTGGTGGAGGAATTGGAATGGGTCATGGATTGAGAGGAATAATGGAAGGCTCTGCGAGAAATCCTGGAGTGGCAGGTAAACTTCTTACCACTTTCATCATTGGATTGGCATTGATTGAAACTCTTGTTATTTACACACTTGTAATAGTTCTTATAACTTACTATGCAAATCCTTTTGTAAAGTAATTTTTCCTTCATTTTTTCAAAGAAGGAGGAGCATTTGCTTCTCCTTCTTTATTTTTTTTAAGCTTAATGATGAACAGAAAAAATTTATTAAAAAATGTGGTTATTCTTTCAATTGTTTCTTTCCTCTTTTCCTCCTTGATTTTTCTTTCAGAAATTTTGAAACCCTTTGAATTTAAAGTTTATGATGCATTTTCAAAGTATTTAAATCCTCCAAAAAAAACTGACAGTATTTGCCTTATCTATGTGGATCAATTAAGCATTGATGAACTAAGCAAACAAAAAATAACTTGGCCCTGGCCAAGACAGATTTATGCTCCTGTTATTGAGTATCTTTCAGAGGCTGATGCTGTTTTCATTGATATACTCTTTACTGAGAACTCTTCTTATGGTGTTGAAGATGACAAAATTCTTGCACAGGCAGTTGAGAAAGCAGGTAATGTTTATCTGCCCATTGTTTTATCAAAAGAAAAAAGAAATTTTGATGAAAAATATGCGAAAAAAATAGCCTATCAAGATCTGATACCAGTAAAATATGAATACAATTCTGTAATCTTTCCGATAGAGGAGTTCAAAAAATTTGCTAAAGGTCTTGGAAATGTAAGCATTCTTCCTGATGAAGACGGAATTTACAGGCAGATGCCTCTATTTTTTAAGGTTAAAGATTATGTAATTCCCAGTTTTGTTATGAGTTACTTTATTCAAAAAAATAGCATTTCTGTTAAAAATAAAGAGATCTCAATAGACAACATGGTTATTCCTCTGAATGATGGAAATTTACTCTTAAAATATTCAAGCGATAAAAATCCATTTCATGTTTTTTCATTTGTAGAGCTTCTTAATGCATCAACATCAGAAAATCAAAACTCAAACATCAAAAAGGATTTTTTTAAAGGAAAGACCGTTTTTATAGGACTTACAGCCGCAGGGCTTTTTGATCTTAAGCCTACACCTCTGTCTTCAAA
Organism: Thermodesulfovibrio sp.; assembly: GCF_049969575.1. Classification (NCBI taxonomy): domain Bacteria; kingdom Pseudomonadati; phylum Nitrospirota; class Thermodesulfovibrionia; order Thermodesulfovibrionales; family Thermodesulfovibrionaceae; genus Thermodesulfovibrio; species Thermodesulfovibrio sp. The sequence continues at coordinate 15,988 of NZ_JBMFOO010000013.1, forward strand.
AACACCTGGTGTATTTATTCATGCCACTGCCTTTGAAAATCTGGTTAATAAGGATTTTATTAAAATTGTTCCCAGATTTCTTATTTTTGTCCTGATTTTTTTTATCTCTGTCATAATTACTTACGCTTTTCTGAAACAGCATTCTATGAAAATAAATCTTGTCGTTTTTTTATGTGTGGCAGCATTTTTATTTTCGCTTAGCTTAATTTTATTCAGATTTTCTTTATATCTACAGCTTTTACCATCCTTTGTATGTCTCTTATGTAGCTCCATAATGACACTTCTTTATAGCTATGCCACGGAGGGAAGAGAAAAAAGCTTTATAAAAAGAACTTTCACTCAATATATGGATAAAAAAATTGTTAATTATCTGCTTGAACATCCTGAAACCATAATACCAGGAGGAAATAAAAAAACTGTTACTGTATTTTTTGCAGATATAGCAGGCTTTACTTCTATATCAGAAAGACTGTCACCAGAAGATACAGCAATGATGCTTCATAAAGTGCTTAATTCATTAACCTTGGTAGTTATTAAAAATGGAGGAGTTGTAGACAAATATATTGGTGATTGTATTATGGCTTTCTGGGGTGCACCTTTGAAAACAGATTTAGATGAGATTAATGCCTGCAGAGCTGCTTTAGAATGTATTGAATCTCTTCGTGAGTTAAATAAAGAGTTTTCAGAAAAAGGATTCCCATCAATCAACATTAGAATAGGAATCCATACAGGAGATGCGATTGTAGGGAATATAGGTAGTGATAGACTTTTTAACTATACTGTAATTGGAGACACAGTAAATATAGCATCAAGACTTGAAGGAGTAAACAAGTTTTTTAAAACAAATATTGTAATCAGCGAGGAAACATATTTAAAAACATCGGATAATTTTCTTGTAAGGCAACTCGGAGTAATAACAGTTAAAGGAAGGGCTAAACCAATAAACATATTTGAGATTTTAGGCGAAAAAACAAAGTCAGACTCTGAAAAAATATTATTTGTTGAAAAATATAATGCTGGATATTTACTTTTCACTCAACAGAGATGGGCTGAAGCAAAAGAAATTTTTCTTTCTCTTGTAAAAGACTTTCCTGAAGATTTTCCATCAAGGTTTTATTTAAAAAAAATAGAAGAAGTTGTCGATTCTCAGCAGTTGACAAAAGATTGGTTTATTATTAAAATTGAAGAAAAATGAAGTCAAGAATAATATTCAATGTGGCTGTTTTATTCTTTCTATTTACTACCCTGTTATGGGCTGATACAATTACTGTTGTAACAAAGGAAAATGCAATAAGGGAGGCTCCAAGATTTTTTGCACCTGTAAAAGCCTATGTAAAATATGGAGATATACTCAATGTAATCGGAAAAGAAAGGGACTGGTACAGGGTTAAGTTTAAAAATCTATCAGGATACATACATAAAACCGCGGTTGAAAAAAGAAGTGTTACAAGTTATGGAAATTATACTAATTCCACAGCTCCTTCAGAGGGCGAGATAACTCTTGCTGGAAAAGGCTTTAATCCACAGGTTGAAAGGCAATACAGAAGTAATCATCCGCAGATGCCCTATAATCTTGTTGAAAGAATTGAAAAATATAGCATTCCTGAAAAGGAAATAATATCTTTCATAAAAAACGGAGGACTCTCAGAACCACAATGAAGAAGTTTATCGTTGTATCAGTTTTACTGCTTTTTCTGTGTTCATGTCAGAATGTTGATATAAATAAAGCTTTAGATATAACATTTACCACCATTCAGGTAACTGAAAAAGCAGCAAGACCCATATCTGATGAAGAAGAATACTATGTGGGAAGAGCTGTTGCAGCAAGACTTTTACAGTCCTATCCTCTTTATGAAGATCCAGAACTAACGAGATATATAAATTTAATTGGCGAAACAATTGCTTTGCATTCTGAAAAACCATTTACATATGGAGGTTATCACTTTGCAGTATTAAACAGTAATGAAATAAATGCTTTTGCCTGTCCAGGAGGCATAATATTGATTACAAAAGGAATTATTAAGCTTGCACAGAATGAGGATGAGATTGCTGCAATACTTGCACATGAAATTGCCCATATAAATCATCGTGATGGAATAAACTCAATTAAACAGGCAAGATGGACAGAGGCACTCACAATTATTGGCACAAAAGCAGCAAGACAGTTTGGCTCTGAAGAACTGGTAAGGCTTGTAAATATCTTTGAAGGCTCAGTGGACGATGTAGTTAAAACCCTTGTGGTAAATGGTTATAGCAGAACACAGGAGTATTCAGCAGATGAATCTGCTTTGTTATATCTTGCAAAAGCAGGATACGATCCTCGTGCATTAATTAATGTTCTTGAGAGATTGAAAAAATCCACTACTGCTTATGGCACAGGGATTTTCAAAACACATCCACAACCTGATGATAGAATAAATAATCTCAAAGATAAACTCCCTTCAGTAAGTGTAGATTTAAATCTCTTTAAGAAAAGAGTACAGAGATTCAGATTTTTTGTAAAAAACTAATTATAAGGTGGAAGGCTTATTATTTTTGAATTTTCTCCATGATTGAGGATGTCTACCATAGCAGTTAAAGACTTTAAATGAAAAATATTAAATACTTCCGGATTTCTTAACTCGCCTGTATTGAACGCTGACAGAAAAATCAATGATTTGTATATTTTTTTTGAGGTTTTGATGGCAACAGAGTTTAACAGGGTTTGTTCAAAAAATTTTTCACTTATTTTTTTAACTTTTTTGTTAATGCTCATTATTTGAAGCCAGTAAAATCTGTCAACTATTCTGTCTGCTTTTATTTCAAAAATAATATGCTGAAAGGAATTAAATTCTCTGATCTCATCGTGAAGCACCGCATCTGCTGCTAAGTGAGTTAAAAATCCGTAGGCAAAAGATTTTTCTTCAGGTGTCTTTGCCATATTTAAAAGCATAAAACCTGTTTTCCATGAATGAGGATTTTTTTCTTGGGGGAGATATTTTTTGCCAATTACTGTGTCAGGAATAATGTTGCCATAAATAAAGTAATCTTTATAAAGTTTTATCATTGTTAAAACCTCTGTAGTTACCAATCCCGAAAGAGAAAGTATCTGCCATGAAAGATAAGTATGAGTAAGCGGTCCCCATGCATAGGAAGGTTCAGGTAAAAAGATAAAAACAATGATGAAAAAAAGCCAGCTCATCTTTCAGCCTGATGGTAAATATTCATTGCTTTATTAACACCTTCAGTAATTATAGCAATAATTGAGTCTGCTGCTAAAGCAACTTTCTCCTTTACTGTTTCCTTTTCTTCTTTTTTAAAAGGACTCAGAACATAATCCGATGTATCCTGATCAGGGTCTTTACTGATTCCCAGTTTTACTCTGATAAAATCTTTCGTTCCAATGTTTTCAATAATTGATTGCACCCCTCTATGTCCTCCTGAGGAACCATTCCTTTTTATTTTTATTTTGCCTAAGGGTAAATCAACATCATCATGGGCAACAATCAGGGAAGAAGGAAGAGACTGTAAAACTTTTTCATTTACCAGCTTTTTTACAGCTCTTCCACTTAAGTTCATGTAAGTTAGAGGTTTTACAATTGCTATATCTTTATCCTGAATCTTTGCCTCAGCTATTAAATAATCATCTTTTTCTTTAAACTTTACATTAAGCTTTCTGGCAAGTTCATCAACTATCATAAAACCCACATTATGTCGCGTATTTGCATATTTTCTTCCAGGATTTCCCAGCCCAACAATTATAATCATTCAATTTATTTTTCTTCCTCTTCTTCAGCTTTCTTGCCCTTCTTTATAACTTCAGGTTCAGGTGTTTCTTCTACAGGCGCAGCTGCTTCTACTTCTTCCTCTTCTAATGTAATTGTAGCAATAACTTCATCTGGATCTGAAATAACTTTTATTCCCTCTTCAAATTTGATATCTCTCACATGTATTGCATCCCAGACTTTTAAGTTAGAGACATCAACTTCAATATGACCTGGTATCTTTTCAGGAATTGCTTCAATTTCAATTTCTGAAATTCCGTGCTGTAGCACACCTTTGTCTTGTTTAACTCCTATTGGTTCACCAACAAGAACAACAGGAACAGTAACCCTGATTTTTTCAGTGGCACTTACCTCCATAAAATCAACATGTAAAAGTTTTCCGCTAACTGGATCAACCTGATAGTCCTGAAGTATTGCCTGTTTTTCTTCTCCATTCAGTTTAAGAGTAACGAATAATTTTTCTCTTGTAGCAATGTTCATAAATGGAAGAAGTTCTTTTGCCCTTATCTGGACAGGAACAGAATACCCTCCTTTATAAACAATACAGGGAATTATACCTTTATTCCTTAACTGCCTTGCTACTGCCTTTCCTGTCCTTTCTCTTTTTTCTGCATTTAAAACAAATCTTTCCATAACTATTCCTCCTTACACAAATAATGAACTTATAGAAGTTTCTTCATGTATTCTTTTTATCGCTTCACCTAAAAGATGAGCAACAGTGAGAACTTTTATTTTTGGACACTTATCTTGTTTGTCATGAACCGGAATAGTGTCTGTAACTATAATCTCTTCAAGCACTGAATTATTAAGTCTGTCTATTGCAGGACCTGAAAGCACTGCATGAGTGCATGCAGCAAAAACTCTTTTTGCACCTTTTTCTTTTAATGCTTCCGCAGCCTGAACCAGTGTTCCACCTGTATCAATCATATCATCAATTATTAAGGCATCTTTATCTTTTACTTCTCCTATTACATGCATTACCTTTGAAATATTTGGAGCATCACGCCTTTTGTCTATTATTGCCAGAGGTGCGTTAATTTTTTTAGCAAAGGCTCTTGCTCTTTCTGTTCCACCTGCATCAGGTGAGACAACAATGATATTGTTTAAAAGGTTGTTCTTTTTTAAATAATCAAGGATTACAGGCGCAGCTAAGAGATGATCAACAGGAATATCAAAAAATCCCTGAATCTGACCAGCATGTAAATCAATGGATAAAACTCTGCTTGCTCCAGCAACTGCAATAAGGTTTGCAACAAGTTTTGCTGATATGGGAACTCTTGGCTGAGCTTTTCTGTCCTGTCTTGCGTAGCCATAATAGGGAATAACTGCTGTAATTCTCCCAGCAGAAGCTCTTTTTAATGCATCAATCATTAAAAGTAGCTCCATGATGTTGTGATTTACAGGTGTGCAGGTAGGCTGAATAACAAAGGCATCAGAACCTCTCACATTTTCCTTGATTTGAACCATTATTTCACCATCACTGAAAGTGCTAACAATGGTTTCAGTTAAAGGAATTTGCAAATAATCACTAACCTTTTTAGCAAGTTCAGGATTTGCATTTCCAGTTATTAACTTGATACCATCAGGCATTCCCATCTCCTTAAAATAAAATTACCCTCTTTCTGAGGGTTTTTTACTGGGGAGGCAGGATTCGAACCTGCGAATGGCGGATCCAAAATCCGCTGCCTTGCCGCTTGGCGACTCCCCAAAGATGTCAACAAAGGGTTTGAACCACTTTACACCAGTATCCTTCAAAATTTTTCAATGCTTTTTTAGCATCCGCTTCATTGTTAAACAATCCAAACACTGTTGAGCCACTTCCACTCATCAGAGCTTTTTTAGCGCCAGCTTCAATCAATTTTTTTTTAATTTTATCTATCTCAGGATACTTTTCCAAAACAGGCTTTTCAAGATCATTCCACAAGTTAAAACTATTAACATCACCACTACAGAGTAGATTATACAACTGCCAAATATTATTATTTATTTTTTCGTATTCTGTTGTCAATTGAGTTTTAAAATTTAAAGATTCATAAGCCCACTTTGTAGAAATGCTGAAATCAGGTTTAACCAGCAAAAGCGTATAAGATTTCTGAATTTTTAAAGGTTTAACTATATCACCCCTTCCCTGCACAATACATAGTGGAAGATAAAGGAAAAAAGGTATATCACTGCCAATTGAGCTTCCTAACTCATGGAGTTTTTTTATGTCAAGATTGAGCTGCCACAGTTCATTTAAAGCTTTAAGAGTAACAGCTGCATCAGAACTGCCTCCACCAAGACCTGCACCACAGGGGATTTTCTTTTTTAGGATAACATGGACACCTTTTTTTATTTTAGTGTATTCCTGTAATGCCTGAATTGCCTTGTATACCAGATTATTTTCCTTTTTTACTGGCAGGTTTGTTTCAATTTCTATTGTTTCCGAAGATTTAAAAATCAGGGTATCATGCAGATCTATGGCATGCATTAATGTGATAATGTCATGGTAACCATCTTGTCTTTTTCTTAAAACTGAAAGCGACCAGTTTATTTTAGCAAATGCCTTAAAGATGCGCATTATTTGATTAAAGGTTGAATTTCTTTTATCTTTTTTTCTACTCTTTCTTTTAAACCTTCTTCTTTTTCATTATGTTTTAATGCTTCCTGCCAGCTCTGAAGAGCTTCTTTAAAATTTCCGAGTTCTTTATAAACATCTCCAAGATGTTCAAGAATTACAGGGTCATCTTTTACATATTTTATTGCTTCAATAAGATACTTTAAAGCATTTTTATTGTCTCCAAGTTTGAAGTAAACCCATCCAAGACTGTCAAGATAATATCCATTGTTGGGTTTCAGTTTTACTGCTTTTTCTATCATTGATAGAGACTCTTTTAGATTAATGCCTCTGTCAGCATAGCTGTAGCCAAGATAATTAAGAGCTTCGGCATGCTCTGGATTAAGAGAAATAACTTTTTTCATTAACTTTTCTGTTTCCTCAAATCTGCCAAGTTTGTCAAAAACAACCCCTGCAGTAAAGTTAATATCAGCATTATCAGGAAATTTATTGAGCGCTTTTTCAATATATTGCTTTGCTTTTTGATAATCCTTTAAATCCATAGCAGTTTCTGTGGCATAGATATAAATTTCAGGCACATTATCTGCAAACTGAAGAATCTCATCATAAATATTTAAAGCTTCTTTAAGATTTTTCTGTTTTAAATAAACTGTGGCAAGATTTAAAAAGGCATTTATCTGCTTTGGATTGATTGAGATAATTCTTTTCAGTATCTTTTCAGCCTCTGTTAGTTTTCCTGTTTCAATGTAAACTAAGGAAAGATAGTACATAAGATTCAGATCATCTGGATGTTTTTGTAGGAGATACTCAAGTTCTTCCTGAGCTTTATCATACTGTTTTGTCTGTAAATAAAGAATAGCAAGTTTTTCATGGATCTGCTCTGCCTCTGATTTTTGTTCTTTCAGGGTTTCAAGTTCTTTTATTGCTTCTCCGTATGATTTACGGGAAAGATATAGATTTATCAAGCGTTCTCTTGCAAAAAGATTTTCAGGATTAAGTTCCAATGCTTTTTTGAAATATTTCTCAGCTTCTTTAAAGTTTCCGGAAATCTCCTCAACTGCTCCTAAATTTGTATATGCAGGCTCATAATCAGGATTAAGTTGAAGAATTGCTTTAAAACTCTCCCGAGCTGATTGAAAATCCTTTTTTTCAATGTAAATTACTCCAAGAAAGTGTAAAGCCATTATATTGTCAGGGTCTTCTTTCAGTATTTTCTTAAAGGTTTCAATTGCCTTATCATACTTCTGGGAGATAAGATATAAATTACCGATTTTTGAAAGCATTTCAATTCTGTTTGGTGATTGACTTAGAATCTTTTCATACACTCCAATAGCTTCATTAATTTTCTTTTCCTTTACATAAATGGAGGCAAGAACCTGTAAAGCCTTTGTGTTTTCAGGGTCTTCCTTTAATACTTCATTGATGTAGCTCTTTGCTGTTTCCAGTTCGTCAATATTTAAATATGAATCAGCTAAAAGTATCTTGAGAAGTTTTGATGATGGGTCTTCTTTTAATGCTTCTTTGTAAAAGTCAATTGCTTTATTTAAATCTCCGTTTATGCTGGCATAATATCCAGCCATGAAATTGAAATAAACTTCTCCATTTGCTGGTAGGGGAATAAAAAGAAAAAAAATAAAAATCAGAAATAAAACATATCGCATAAAATATTATGGCATACTCTGAAGCAATAAAAAAAGAGGGGGATTTTTCCCCCTCTTTTTAACTTAGCAGGAACCTTTGCATTTGCAGGTAGGCATTGCCTTTCCTGAAACTTTCTTAATCATCTTGGCACCCCCCTTTCATAGGGATTTTAAACCTCTTCATGAGGTTTTTAGAGCTTCATGCTCTACATCAATTATACCATTTTATACAGGCTTTCTATCAAAGAAAATATTTTTCCCTTTTATACTTAATGGAATACCGAGTATAATCTGTGAATCCATAAATCCAAGTTTTTTTGCGGCAACACCTACAGAATACATTACCCTGTTGTCAACTCCCAATTCTTTAGCAACTGAAACAAGTGAGCCAATTGCAATACCAAGATCAATTACTCTGATTGTGCATACAGGTCCTGAATATTCAACCTCATATGTCTTTTGTTTAATGATTGAGTTGCAGTCATAACCACAAGCCCCGCAGTTTACTCCAGCAGGTTTTTTAAAGTTTAGCCCAACAAGAATTAATCCTTCAGCATCTCTCACATTTTGAGCATCTCTTTTGAAAAATTTATGGGTAGCCTGCTCACCAATTACTTCCATCTGTCTGGCAATTGCTTCTTTTTCTTCCTGAGTAACAATTGCTGTAACGATTTCATCTTCTCCCTTTGCTTTTGGTGCTGTTCTTGCTGAGATAAGCATTATTTTTGCTACAGTTTCAATTACTTCTTTTTCTGGATTAAGCTTCATTTATTTACCTCCCAAAGTTAATGTTGATTAAATATTTTATCATATAGTTAGAATAAAAGATGCCCATGAGCAAAGTAGAGGATTATATCATAATTAAAGGAGCAAGGCAGAATAACCTAAAAAACATAGAGTTACTCATTCCTCACAATAAATTAACTGTAATTACGGGGATTTCAGGCTCTGGCAAATCATCTCTTGCCTTTGACACAATATATGCTGAGGCTCAGTGGCGATTTATTGAATGCATGTCAAGTTATGCAAGAGTATTTATTGAAAAACTTCCAAGACCGGATGTTGACTTAATTGACAATTTAAGACCCTCTATAGCTCTTGAGCAGAGGAATCCTGTTAAAGGTTCAAGAGCAACTGTTGGAACCCATACTGAAATTTATGATTATCTGAGAATAATTTTTTCCAAAATAGCAATTCCCATATGTCCAGAATGTAAAAGAGAGATAAAAGCATGGAGCCCTTCAAAGATCGTTCAGGAACTCTTACAAAATTACTCTGGCAAAAGAGCATTTATAATGTTTGAAAGCGAAGAATCTACTGAAAAACTTATTAAACTTGGTTTTTCAAGAGTTTTCATATATGAAAATACTCATGCTGTGGTAAAAGAGCTTTCAGAATTTCATGAAAAATTGAAAATGATAATTGTTGACAGGCTACGCATTTCAGATGTTTCAAGACTTAATGATTCAGTGGAAATAGCTTTCAAGATGGGGAATGTTAAAGTTTACATTGTTGAAGACAATATATTGCTCAATTTCCCTTCTGAGGCAATATGCCCTCAATGCGGTATAAAAGCTCCAGAAGCCTCTCCACTTCTTTTTTCCTTTAATCATCCACAGGGTGCCTGTGCTGAATGCAAAGGATTTGGTTACATACTCAAATATGATGAAAGTTTTATTATTCCAGATAAAGAGATTTCCCTTGCTGAAGGCGCTATTGAAATATGGGAAAGACCATCACTCAAATGGTGGAAACAGCAGCTTATCAGGGGAGCAAAGCTTTCAGGAATCAATGTAAATATTCCTTACAGAGCTCTACCAGAGGCGCACAAAAATCTTATTTTTACAGGGAATCAGTATTTTTACGGAGTGAATGATTTTCTTGAAGAACTTGAAAGAAAAAGATACAAGGTTCATATAAGAGTTTTTCTTTCAAGAATTAGAAAGCCTTCTCTGTGTCCAGTATGTAAAGGAAAGCGATTAAAGGAAGAAGCATTGATGTTTAAAATAAATGGACTTGACATAGGTGATTTAAACTTTATGTCAGTAACTGAGCTTAAAAAATGGATTCAATTACTTAAACTTTCTCCGGAACAAGCCAGGGTCGCAGAAGAACCTTTAAAACAGATTTCTGAAAAGCTTGATTTTCTTGAAAGAGTAGGGCTGAAATATTTAACTCTTGACAGGCAGATTAAAACTCTTTCTGGGGGAGAGTACCAGAGACTTAATATATCAAATCAGCTTTCAAATAAGCTTACCGCAACTCTTTATATTCTTGATGAACCAACTGTGGGACTTCATCCAAGAGACACTGATAGAATTATTAAAGTTATGAAAGAGCTTACAGATTATGGAAATACAGTAATAGTTGTGGAACATGACAGAGATGTAATAAAACAGGCAGACTGGATAATAGAACTCGGTCCTGGAGGTGGTAGTTCTGGTGGCAAAGTAATTTACTCTGGAAAAATGAAGAATTTTTTAAAAATGAATACACCTACTGCCAATTATCTTAAAGAAAATGATGCGTATTTAATTAGCCAATTTTCCAGGTTTTACAAAGAATTTATCACTTTAAAAAATGCCAGGGGACATAATCTCAAAGGCATCACAGTTCATTTTCCACTGAACGCTCTTACAGTGGTAACAGGAGTTTCAGGCTCAGGGAAAAGCTCTCTTGTTGTTGATACCTTTTATAAAGCAGTGGCAAACCAGCTCGGTTTGGACAATGAAGAGCCCCTTTCATTTGATGGCATTGAAGGAATAAAAAATATTAAAACAATAAAACTCATTGATCAATCTCCCATTGGAAAAACACCAAAGTCTATGCCAGTTACATATCTCGGGCTTTATAGCAAAATTCGTGACATATTTGCCTCTCAAAGAGAGGCAAGAGCAAGAGGACTGTCCTCTGGTGCTTTTTCTGTAAACAGTTCAGAAGGTCAGTGCCCAACCTGTAAAGGTGAAGGATTTATAAGAGTTCAGATGTATTTTTTTGAAGATTTATTTTTACCATGCGAGGACTGTGAAGGGAAAAGATTCAAAAAAGAAGTGCTGGAAATAAAATACAAAGACAAAAACATCCATGAAGTTTTATCAATGAGCTTTGATGAAGCCTATGAATTTTTTTGTGATGAGTTTGCATTAAGAGAAAAAATAAATATTGTGAGAGAACTCGGTCTTGGTTATCTGAGATTAGGACAGCCTGCTACAACTCTTTCAGGTGGTGAGGCACAGAGAATTAAAATCTGTGAAGAAATTATTAATTCAATCACATCAAGAAAATCCAATCTTAAAGGTTTTATTTACATTCTTGATGAACCAACTGTTGGACTTCATTATGAAGATATAAAGAAATTTCTCCATATTGTGAAAAGACTCATTGATAAATCAGCGACAGTAATTATAATTGAACACAATCTTCAGGTAATAGCAGATGCTCACTGGATAATTGATCTTGGACCTGAAGGCGGAGATGAAGGAGGCTACCTTCTTTACGAAGGTAACCTCCATGATTTCCTTAAAGTTAAAAATTCCTACACTGCAAAATATCTAAGAGAACACTTAAAATCTTAAGAAGGCACCAATACCACCATATTCAATAAGTCTCTGTCTGTCCTTTTCATCCTTTACAACCTCAACGAGGGCAGATTGCTCAATTGCCATTTCTGTAGCCTTTTCCAGTAAGTTATCAGCTTTCATTACGCAGTTACCACATTCCATACAGCATTCAACAGGCTGAGTTGTTGCAAAACCGCAGTTTTCACAGATGTAACCCTCTACTTCATAATCTCTGGCTATGACAAGTTTCATTACTCTTTTTTCTCTTAAATATTTCAGAGTATCATCAATTCCAGTGACAGAGTTGTCATTTTTCAATGCCCTTGTAATAAGTTCGGAAACTGTTTCTTTTTCCTTAGATTTTTCATATTCTTCAATTATTGGAAGAACTTTTTCCAGAACTTCTTCCTTTGAAGCATGTTTTTCAATGTTTGCTCTTCCTACTATTTTTAGTTTCACTTCATCAGGAATCATATCCATCAAATGGGAAATTGCTTCGTCCGGACCTGCAACAATAAGTCTTCTAATCTCTTTGTCTTTAAGAAAATCTCCGAACTTATCCACAACATCCTTAAGATGCATTTTTACATGATAATCAATGTGTCTCTCATATCTCTTCTCTGCCAGAGCAAACCATCCGCCTTTCTTATGTTTGCCCGGTACATCTTCATGCTCAATCATTCCATATTCTTCAATATCTCCGAGGAAAACTAAAAAAACTCTTGCTGTGCGTTTGTCAACAAGAATAACGCCATATTTCTGATAATTATCAATTAAATCAAAAAGCGGGCTTGTATAAGGAGTTTTATCAACTATTAAATCCTCTTTAAGTTCCACATTTAAATCATACCTTATCCAAAGCTCTTTTTTAATACAGCTATAAATAACAAGAGATTTTTTAAAAGATTCTCTTTCGCTCTGAAGAAAACTCTCTATCTTTTCTATATCTTCTTTGACAGAGCTCAGAGTTTTTTCTGGTAAAGCTTTTACAAGATTTTTAAATTTTGACAGATAAGCCTGTTTTTTTCTCTCCTGTGGAGAAACATTAAGAAAAAGACTTACGACGAAAGCATCTTCAAATTTGAACTTTTCAAGTCTTTCTAAATCCTTTCTCTCAAACATTTTCAGCACCTCCTATAAAGTTCTTTAAAATCTCCAGGAAGGAAACAAAAAGGCTAAAAACAAGCGGACCAATTATAAATCCAATAAGTCCAAAAACCTTGATACCACCAAGAACAGACAGGAATATAAAAATAAGTGGTAATTTTACTCTACCTTTTATTATTACAGGTTTCAAAACATTATCAATTGAGCTTATTACCAGTGCTCCAACAACTGCAAGAATTAATCCTTTTAAAATATAACCTTTAACCAGCAAATAAACAGAGGCAGGACCCCATACAGCAAAAGCTCCTAAGACAGGGATAAAAGATGCTATAGCAGTTGCAAATCCCCACAAAGTTGCTGAAGGAATATTAAGAAGATAAAAGGTTATTCCAAGAATTGTGCCCTGAAGTATTGCTATAAGAATGCCTCCATAAAATGTGGTATAAATTATGTTTTTTATCTGCTTTCTTATGGATACTTTATCTGTCTCAGCAAAGGGTAAAAACTCGCCAATTTTTTTTACAAAGCTCTCTCCGTCCTTTAAAAAGAAAAAAGCAATAAAAAAAGTTAAGATAAGATTGATAAACAGATTCACTACATCACCAAATCCGTGTGCAATTCTTAAGGCGCTTTCTTTCATTAAATTTCCGATTTCATTTTTAATTAAATTTTCTGTAGATGAAACATCTCCTGCAGTAATAAAGCTTAGCTTTTCAAGTATTTTTACCAGTACAGGATTTGTTGTTATATTATTTACAAGTTCTGGAAGATTTACTTTTTTTATAAGCTCTCCTGCTTCAAGTATTATTTGATATGATATAAAAACAAAAGGGAGAAGAAAGAGAAGTATTATGAGCAGAATTGTTACAAATGCTGATAATCCTTTATATTTTAAAAACTTTTTTACAAAATCAAAAATAGGGTGAAATACAAGAGCAATAACTGTAGCCCAGCCAAGGGAGGCGAAAAAAGACTTAAGTATCTGAAAGTTAAGATACCCCAGAATACCGATAAAAAACAATAAAATCCAGATATAAAAGCTTCTTTCAAGAGAGAGTCTGTATTTTTTTGAAGGACTCATATTTTATTTTATCTTTTTTGAAAAACTTTGCCAAATCTTCCATGAGGCTTCAGAGCAATCTCTTTCTGGATGCCACTGAACTCCTATAAAAAAAGGATGCCCTTTAAGATAAACTCCTTCAATAACTTTATCTTTTGCCATGCAAAATATCTCAAGACCTTTACCAGGAGTTTTAACTGCCTGATGATGGGAACTGTTTACTCTATAAATGCCTTTTTTCAATAAAAAATCATCAATGACCTGAATTTCATGATCGCCTTCTGTGTGATTTATATCAGTTTCAATGTTCTGCCAGAGAGTTCCTCCTAAAAAAACATTCATAAGCTGCATTCCATAGCATATTCCAAGAACAGGTTTTTCTTTTTGAATAAATATCTCAAGAAGCTTCATCTCTGCCATAACCCTCTCATCAGGAACAAGACTTTTACAGGCAGTATTTTTTTCTCCATAAAATTCTGGATTTATGTCTTCACCTCCTGAGATCAGTAGTCCTGAAATTTTATCAATACTATCAATTACTTTTTCTGTCATATCCGGTGAAATTATTAAAGGAGTAAGACCGACTCTGATAATGCTCTGGATATAATCCCTGTTTAAATAAATCTTTTTTTCATCAATACTACATGTGATTCCAACAACTTTCATAAAAGCATTCTTCCACTTCTTTTTCCTGTTAGAGAACCCTCAAATACAGCAATTTCTCCATTTACAATAACATATTTGATCCCCTTTGAAGTATTAAAAGGATTTTCAAAGGTGGCTCTGTCTTCAATCTCAGCAGGATCAAAAATAACAATATCTGCAAAATAGCCTTCCTTTATAGCTCCTCTTTTTTCTATTTTGAAAGTTTTTGCTGGCAGAAAAGTAATTTTTCTTATTGCCTCTTCAAGGCTTAATATCTTTTTATCAAGAACATATCTTTTTATAAATCTTGGAAAACTTCCAAAACCTCTTGGATGAGGTTTCCCCTGTCTTGTAATCCCCTTTGAACTTCTTGCAGAGCTGTCAGTTCCTATCATAACATAGGGTCTGGAAAGAATTTTTTCAAGATTTTCCTCGCTCATTCCAAAGTATATCACTCCAACTTGAAGATTTGAACGAATCAGTAAATCACATATAAAGTCAGCAGAGCATTCAAAATCAATAATCTCTCCCAGTCTCCTGCCCTCAAGTGTTCTGTTAAAAGCAGCATCGGAAATTAAAAGACTGTTTAGAAACTCTCTTCCGCGCTGTTTAAGATATTTCTTAATTTGATTCCTTATGTTTTTGTTTTTCAGTCTCTTTATAATATCATCCCTGCTTCCTTCAATTATCCATGATGGTAAGAAGGCATCAAGATCTGTTTGAGAGGCAGTATAAGGATATCGATCTGCTGTTATTTTTATTCCATTAGAATGCGCCTCTTCAATAATTTTAAAAACTGCTTCAATCTTCCACCAGTTTTCCTTCCCTGATGTCTTAAGATGAGATATATGAACAGAAACTCCTGTTTTCATTCCAATAAAAACTGTTTCTTCCAATGCACTGAGAAGCTTTTCACCTTCGCTCCGCATATGAGTTGCGTAAATACCTTTAAATTTCTTTAAAGTTTTTGCAAGCTCAATGATTTCTTCTGTATCAGAAAAAATTCCAGGTGGATATATCAAGCCTGTTGAAAGACCTTTTACTCCCATAGCAAGATGGGATTTCAAAATTTCTTTCATCTTGTTTATCTCTTTTTTTTGGGCTTTCACATTTTTGTATCCAATTACACAGCCGCGAATATTACCGTGTCCGCATAAGGTGATAAAATTAATTGAAGGAGCTGCTTTTTTCAATAAATCAATGTAATGCTTAAAGTCATTCCATGGTTTTAGCCCAAGCAGGTTTATTTCCGAAAGTCTTCTTTCAAAAACTTCACCAAACATTGGAAATCCTGATACTCCGCAGTTGCCATTTATTTCAGTGGTTATTCCCTGCGTTATTTTGCCTTCTGCAACAGGGTCTGCAAGGATTGTGAAATCAGAATGGGAGTGTGTATCAATAAAACCAGGTGAAAGAATCAATCCCTTTGCATTTATGGTTTCCCTGGCAGAGTATTTTTCTTTGCCTATGTAAACTATTCTGTCCTTTTTTATTCCTATGTTAGCTTCAAAGGCAGGACTGCCAAGTCCATTAAAGATTAAGGCTTTTTCTATGAACAAATCCATTTAAATTGCCTTTTTTGTTTTTTGCCCATTTACTTTAGTTTTTGAAGAATTATGCCTTGTATATTTTACTTTTTTAATTTGCTCTGTGTGCATAAAATAATTTTTTATTCCTTCAACAATTGATTGAGCTATTTGCATTCTGTATGAATCACTGCTGAGAAGTTTTTCTTCTTCTGGATTGCTGATGTAGGATACTTCAAGAAGACAGGAAGGCATCTGAGCTCCAACAAGTACATAAAAAAGAGCACCCTTTAGTCCATTGTCATGCCTTAAGAATGCAGACTTTAAGCTTTCAGTTAGTGAATTATGAACATATCCTGCAAGCCGAACAGAACTGTCTCTCTTTGCTTCTCTTTCTAAAGAAGCCAGCATAAATCCCACTTCACTTTTTAACTGTTTCATTTTTTTAATAGAAATGGCGTTTTCTCTTGCTGCAACTCTTATTGCTTCCTCATCATCAGTCCAGTTGAGAATATATGTTTCTATTCCGCGGGCATAAGAATTTGAAGAGGCATTTGCATGAATGGAAATAAAAAGATCAGCCTGAAGTCTGTTTGCAATCTCTGTTCTTTCATTGAGTGGTATAAAAACATCTCTGTCTCTTGTTAGGATTACCTCAAAGGAGGGTTCATTTTTTAAGAGTTCTTTAACTTTCAGAGCAATATCAAGTGTAACATCTTTCTCCTTCAATCCTGAAGGTCCAATTGCACCGGGATCCTTACCTCCATGCCCTGGATCAATGACAATTTTTCGCTTCAGTATGTTTTTTACTTCTCCATCATCAGATTTTATTGATGACTTGGCATTTCCCCTCGGATATATATCAATTACCATTCTGAAAGGATCTTCCAGCTGAATGATTTTGAATTCATAATCAGGTTTTTTAAGGTCAAAAACGATTCTTACTGTATTGGCATCAAACTGTCCAACGCGAATTTTGCTTACAACCGGGCTGTTTACTGAATACTCTTTTTTTAACTCTTTATTGAGTGAGGCATTTTTTATATCAAAGAAAAGTCTTTCAGGATTTTTAAGCTCTCCCTTTACAAACTCAGAAATTCCTGTTGTTTCAATTACTACCCTTAATCTTTCAGAAAGCTCATAACATCTTATATCCTTAACTTGAATCTTTTCCTGTGCAAAAGCAGAAAAAGCAGACAGTGCTACAAAAGCAAAAATGGATAGAACCCTGAAAAATCTTAACATCCCATTAAACAGCTACAACTTCTTTAACCTCTGGAATCTCACTTTTAAGAGTCTTTTCAACCCAGTTTTTAAGAGTAAGTGTTGCCATTGGACATGTTCCACATGCTCCTTTTAACTTCACATAAATTACATCATCTTTAATCTCAACAAGATCAATGTTACCTCCGTCTGCCATAAGTCCCACTCTTATTTTGCCAAGAACTTGCTCAACCTTTGTTCTGTCAATCATGAAAAACCTCCTCTGTTGTTTTTAATAATTATACCCTATTTGCAAAATATTTTCTCAAGCTCAAGGGGTGTGAAGCTAAACTTTTTTAAAAATTCACCGATTAAAAAATTAAGACAGCAGGGTGGAAAGGAGGTGAAGGAGCGAATTCACCCGTATGCTGTCTGGATGCAGGAGGCATCCTAAATAAAAAACATGGAGGTTTAAACCATGGCATTAAGAATTAACTTCAATGCAGAGGCAACAGTAACACACACTGCCCTTTTAAGAAATGAAAGGGCAATGAACAAATCTCTTTTAAGAATTTCAACAGGTCAGAGAATCTTAAGTGCAGCAGATGATGCAGCAGGTCTGTTTATTGCAGACCAGCTTGCAACAGTTGGAGCAGCTTTGGACCAGGGTAATCGTAATATTCAGACAGGTATAAGTGCACTTCAGATTGCAGAGTCAAATGTTGGACAGATTTTTGAAAAACTTCAGACAATTTACACAAAAGCGCAGTCTGCAGCAAATGACATCAATGACCCGAATGCCCGTGCAGCACTTCAGAATGATATTACAAATCTTGTTGATGCCATTCAGAAAATCGCAACTGATACAGAATACAATGGAATTAAACTTCTTGATGGAACATTTGCAAGTAAGGTTATCCACTATGGTGCAAGGGCAGATCAGACAATTACAACAAGTATTCCAAATGTAAAGGCATCAAACATTGGTGCTTATGTAGTCCAGGGAACGGGTCAGGTTACATCAAGTGCAACATCAGCTTATACTGCATTAATTACAGCAAACTGGCAGTATGACGCTTCTGCTGATACAGTAACTGTAGCAGGCGTAAGTCTTAAAGATTCATCATATCTTAGCTATACTGGTGCTGTTGATGCAAAGGCAATAGCAGATGCAATAAACAATAATGCAACATTACAGTCTTTAGGAATCTCTGCAAGAGCAAAAAATAGCTCTACAGCAAGCACAGATTTCAGCAATATCCAGGCAGGAACAAATCAGTCTGCTACTATAAATTTTTATGTAGGTTCTAATACCGCTTCTGCAAACGCAATTTCTATTACAGTAAGTTCTGGACAAACTCTTACTCTTGATCAGCTTGTCTCCCAGATAAATACTCAAGCTTCAGCTAAAGGCTTAAATATAACTGCTTCAACTTCTGGAAGTAGGCTTGTCCTTACAACAACTGGAGAAACAATAGGAGTAGAGGTAACTTCTACTACTGGTCTTTCTGTTAACCTTGCTACACTTCTTGAGGGTGCTTCAGGATCAGTATCATCAGCAACTACTGCTACAGGCTCTGCTGTAAAAGTTGGAAATCTGTCAATTGCTGGAACAGATTCATATAATTATGATTTCACTGGAATAAGCAGTTCTACTGAAGGTCTTGGTGTTGCAGCTACAGGAAATGGAAGTTTCTTTAACCTAAATAGCATTAATGTAACAACAAATGCTGGAGCAGAACTTGCTATTGATATTGCAAATACTGCAATTAAAAAGGTTGACAGAGTTCGTACCCAGATTGGTTCAGTAATTAACAATCTTCAGGCAATATGGGATGGTCAGAAGACATCCTATGACAACACAAAGGAAGCTGAAAATGTCATTCGTAACACAGACTTTGCAGCTGAGATGAGCAACTTTACAACAATGCAGATAAGAATGCAGGCAGGTATGGCAATGCTTGCACAGGCAAATGCACTTCCACAGCTTGTGCTTCAGCTTCTGAGATAGTAAAATGAGTAGGGGAGGACTCCCTCCCCTGTTTAATTTTTTAAAGGGAGTCAAATATGAAGGTGGATGGGATAGAAAGGGAAACAATAATCATAAATCCATACAGACACACGGAAACAGACAATACTCAAACAATTATTTATGCAAATCAGAAAGACATAATTAAAACTGAAAACGATGATAATTTAAGTGGAACAAATAAAAATCAAAAAATAACAGTGTCTCAGCAAGAGCTTAACAAAATGATGGAAGAGCTAAGACACAAATTCAGCATGCTTGAGAAATATCTTCAGATAGATATAGATCAGGAGCTTCAGATGCCTATCTCAAAGATTATTGATATGACAACAGAGGAAGTAATACGACAGATTCCACCAGAATGGATTGTTGAGATTTTAAGAAGAATGGAAGAACTTAAAGGAATATTTTACTCGAGGGAGGTTTAAGTGGCAGATTTATATTTTTCAGGTATTACAGGAACACTTGATACAGGAGCAATAATTGATAAATTAATGCAGATAAAGCAACAGCCTCTTACTGCCCTTATTCAGAAGAAAGCTCTGCTTCAGGCAAAGGTTTCAAGTCTTACAAATCTTTATGGTGCAGTCAGTGACATTCAGAATTTTTTCAGCAATCTCAACATAAGCAGTATTTTTAATACAAAAAAAGCAACTTCTTCAGATACAACGGTTTTAGAGGCAACTGCAACATCGGATACTCCAAATCTGACAATGAATATAACAGTTAACAAGCTTGCTCAAACAGAAATGCGTGCAAGCACACAAGGACTGTCTTCATTAACAGGGACATTTTCATCTTCAGGAACTCTTACACTTAAGTACTGGACGGATGACTTAAATTATCTTACTTACAATATAAATTACTCAGCAGGGCAAACGCTTCAGGACCTTGTAAATAGTATAAATTCAGCTCAAAACAACATCAAAGCCTCAGTTTACTATACAGGCTCAGACTACAGGCTATTGCTCACTGAAGCAAACCCTGCAAACTCAAAAAAGGAAACAAATACAGCCACTTCTTCTTATGTTATTGAAGCAACAGGAATGCCTGTAGAGCTTGGTAGCCTGGACAGTCCAATTCAGAATGCTCAGAATGCATCAATAACAATAGGAAATTCAACAACTCCTGTAACAAGCCCAACAAATACATTTTCAGGGTTGCTTACAGGACTTAATATTACAGTAAACAAGACAGGTTCAGCCACATTAACAGTGAGCGAAGATTACTCTCAGATAACAGCCACTCTTAATAGCTTTGCAAATTATTATAATTCAGTAATATCTCTTGTAAACTCAATGACTGCCAAAGGTGCTCAGTTTCAGGGTGAAGCCGCAGTTACAACAATTAAAACAGGTTTTGTAAATCTTCTCAATCCACTTATAAGTGCTGGTTTAATTAATTATTCTGACAAAGATGGAACAATTTCAATAAACACCGATGCATTACAGTCTTTGCAATCATCAAATCCTGATAAATTAAAAAATATAATAACTACAATCAAAAACTCTTTTAGCACTGCACTGACTGGATGGACTTCTTCAATAAAAACATATGAAGGCATGGAAGAATCCCAGATTAATTCAATTGATGATAAAATCTCCAGCATGCAGGAGTATCTTGCAAAATATGAAGAAAGACTGAGGCAAGAGTATGCCCGTCTTGAATCATTTATATCACAGATGAATCAAATAAGTAACAGACTTCAAGACTTTATGACAACACTTTCAGAAATGACAAAGGGAGGTAAAAAATGAATTATGTAGATGCCTATTTGCAAAGCAAGGTAATGGGAGCAGATGCTCTTGAACTTATAACAATGCTTTATGATAGAGCAATTGTTTCCCTTAATATTGCAAGGGAGTTAATAATTAAAGGGGTTGATGATCCTGAAATTGTAAAGAAAAAGGCTATTGAACTAAGCAGAGCAACAGATATAATGTATTATCTCAATGACATTCTTGACAGACAGCGTGGTGGACAGATTGCAGAAAATCTAAGCATAATTTACACAACCATTGTAGAACAGCTTGTAAGAGCCAATCTTTTTAATGATGTTGAAACAATTTCCAAATGCATAGAAATTTTAAATAATCTTAAGGCAGCATGGGAGGATGTAAAAAAACAGGCAAAGGAAGGACAGTATGAACCCGGAAGAGCAACTGCTGGAGCCGTCTAAAATAAGAAGTCTGCTGATTAAGGCTCAAATCGCCCTCAAGGAAAATCGTTATGAAGAAGCTCTTTCAATTATTCAGGAGATCAATGCAGAGGACATGGCAGGTCTGTCTTCTGAAGAATTGCAGGCAGTGGGTAGAGTTTTAGCCTATTTGAAAGAACTTTCTGAAGAAAAGAAGCAATTTTTAGTTGAAGAATTAAAAAAAATTCAGGCAGCAAAACAATATCTTGGTTAATCAACTTTCAAGAAGTTTTCAAAGTGCCATTTCAATCTTAATTTTATCAAAATTCGCAAATTCCTGCTAATTATGCTCTATCACAGGAGCGTCTTGAGATAATATCCCATGTTTCTTCATCAATTTCATCAAGATATTCAGACACTTTAAATTCTGCTCCGCACTCACTACAGCAGAGCACGATTCTACTTCAATAAAAGAATATCAAAATCTGACTCTTGCAATATTTACATTTAGCTTTTTTCAGAACTCTTTTTCGCACTTTAGCCTCTAATTTTAAGTTTTTAGTTGTTTTATATTTTATAATAAATTATGCAAAAAACAGGAATAGCAAATATGCCTCTTCATAGTGGTAGAGCTCCTCAGTGGCTATTTAAAAGAATGGTTGCTCTTTCAAGAGCAATAGTTGAGTTAATGATAATAGAGCTTGGCAGGGAAGAACTCCTACGAAGGCTTTCTGATCCTTACTGGTTTCAATGTCTTGGCTGCGTTCTTGGCTTTGACTGGCACAGTAGTGGCGTTACCACTACTGTTACTGGAGCACTGAAAGAAGCATTAAGAGGAGTTGAGCATGAATTTGGATTGTTCATTGCAGGAGGCAAGGCAAAGAAAGCTTTACAGACTCCACAGGAAATAATAAACTATGCTAATTCGTCAGGTTTTGCACCAGAGCCTCTAATCTATGCAAGTAGAGTTTCTGCAAAAGTTGACAATGTGGCAGTTCAGGATGGATTTAGTTTATATCATCATGTAATCATTTTTACCCAACAAGGGCATTGGTGCGTTATTCAACAGGGAATGAATGAAACCCTCCAGACAGCAAGAAGATATCACTGGTTGAGTTTTACTCTTAAGAGTTTTGTTGAAGAGCCTCATCAGGCAGTTTGCTGCGATGTAAAAACAAAAACATTGAATTTTACAGCAAAAGAGTCTTCAGAGCTTAGACAGGCTTCAGTGATACTTTCGCAGGAAAATCCTGAAAAAATAATAAAAGAAATTAAAAAAATCAATGAACTCAAACTTCCTCAAAGACATTCTGTAACAATTCATGATGTAAAAGCAGAAAATTTATATAAAATTTTGCTTAAAACCTATGAAAAGCAACCTAAGGATTTTGAATCTCTTCTTGAGACAAAGGGAGTAGGAGCAAAAA
This sequence comes from Thermodesulfovibrio sp., assembly GCF_049969575.1. Taxonomy (NCBI): domain Bacteria; kingdom Pseudomonadati; phylum Nitrospirota; class Thermodesulfovibrionia; order Thermodesulfovibrionales; family Thermodesulfovibrionaceae; genus Thermodesulfovibrio; species Thermodesulfovibrio sp. The sequence goes on from NZ_JBMFOO010000013.1 coordinate 38,643, forward strand.
CTTTAAGAGCTCTCGCACTTACCTGTGAGCTTTTGTATGGAACTCCTTTGAGCTTTAAAGATCCAGCCCGTTTCAGTTTTGCTCATGGAGGAAAGGACAGAACTCCTTATCCTGTGGACAGAACCCTTTATGACAGAACGATTGAGATTTTAAAAAAAGCAATTGAAGAAGCAAAAGTCGAAAGAACAGAAAAGCTTTCCGCATTAAGAAGGCTGGCAAAAATTACACAAGTATAACAAGATTGTCCCTGTGAATTACTTCATCAGAGTATTTATAGCCGAGAATTTTGTCAATTTCCGAGGATTTTTTCCCTTTTATAAGCTTTATCTCACATGATGAATAATTAACCAGTCCTTTGGCAATTTTTTCACCTTTTTCATCAATGCAGTAAACTGCATCTCCTACATCAAAATCTCCTTCCACTTTTTTGATTCCTGATGGGAGAAGACTTTTGCCATTTTTAAGCAAAGCTTTTACAGCGCCTTCATCAATGTAAAGATTTCCTTTAGACCTTGTTGCATAGGCAATCCATCCTTTTCTTGAGGTAACCTTTTCCTTCACAGGCTCAAAGAATGTTCCCACCTGCTTTCCTTCAATCACTGCTTTAATATTTCCATATTTTCTGCCACCTACAATATGAACAGGGATTCCAAAGGAAGTTGCCTTTTTTGCAGCAATAACCTTTGAATACATTCCTCCAGTTCCATATCCCGTGCTTGTTGGTTTTGCTATTTCAGTAAGTTCTTTTGAAAACTCTTTTACATGCTTTATTAATCTGGCATTAGGGTCTTTTTTAGGATCTGAAGTGTAAAGACCTGCAACATCTGAAAGAATTATTAAATGATTTGCTTCAACAAGCCCTGAAACAAGAGCTGCAAGCTGATCGTTATCGCCAAATTTTATCTCATCAGTTGCTACTGTGTCATTTTCGTTAATTATTGGAATTATACCCATCTCAAGAAGTGTGAAAATCGTATTCTTTGCATTTACATAACGAACTCTATCGCTCAGGTCATCTCTTGTAAGAAGAATCTGAGCTATGTGTTTTTTAAATTTTAGGAAATACTTTTCATACATCCACATCAAAAGTGGTTGTCCGACTGCTGCAGTTGCCTGTTTTTTTCTTATTTCTTTGGGTTTGCTTTTAAGTCCGAGTTTTTTCAAGCCTGAAGCAATTGCACCTGAGGAAACCATTACAATTTCTATTGCCTTGTTATGAAGTTCCGAAATCTCTCGAGTAAGCGAAGAAATTCTTTTCTGATTTATCCTTCCTGCTTTGTCTGTTAAAAGATTACTTCCTACTTTTACAACAATTCTCACTTTTTCAACCTTTCTGAAAGATATTTAAGAAGTTCATCAATACCTTCTTTTTTTACTGCACTTATCGTGAAAAAATCAATACCTCTTTTTTCGCAGTATTCTTTAAGCCTGTTCAGTCTTTGTCTTTTATATGAAATATCAATTTTTGTCCCAACCACTGCAAAGGGTTTTTCTGTTAGGGCAGGGTTATATAGTTCAAGTTCTTTCTGAATTTTTTCAAAATCTTGTACTGGATCAGAATCTAAAAAATCTGATACATCAACAAGATGAAGAAGTAAAGAAGTTCTTTCAACATGTCTTAAGAATTGATGCCCCAGTCCTGCACCTTTGTGAGCACCTTCTATCAGGCCTGGAATATCAGCAACAACAAAGCTTTGATAATCCCCATACTTTACAACTCCAAGCACAGGAGCAAGGGTAGTAAAAGGATAATCAGCAATTTTTGGACGAGCAGAGCTTATTACTGAAATTAAGGTTGATTTTCCAGCATTTGGAAGTCCAATGAGTCCCACATCTGCCAGAAGTTTGAGCTCAAGAATTATCCATCTTTCCTCCCCTTTTTCACCTAACTGAGCATATCTCGGAGCTTGATTTGTGGGAGTTGCAAAATGGGCATTGCCAAATCCTCCTTTGCCGCCTTTTGCCACTACTGTATATTTGCCTTCTTCATTCAGGTCAGCAATTATCTGCTCTGTTAGAGCATCTTTAACAACTGTTCCAACAGGCACTTTTATAATCAGATCTTCTCCGTCTCTGCCTTTCATATTACTTCCTTTACCATGTTGTCCCCTTTGTGCCTTGTATGTTTTTTTATACTTATGATCAAGAAGTGTATGGAGTTCACCAGAAGCCTGAATTATTACATCTCCTCCTTTACCACCATCTCCACCATCTGGTCCTCCTTTGGGAACATACTTTTCTCTTCGGAAGCTAATACAACCTCTTCCACCATCACCGGCTTTCACATAAATTTTTACATAGTCAACGAATTGCATAGAATTGAAGAGGGTGGCATTAGCCACCCTTAGTTTACTGGGCAGGTTCTGTAACTGGATAAACGCTTACTTTCAGTCTTTGCTTGTCTTTTCTTTCGAATTTAACAATACCATCAATCAATGCAAAAAGGGTATAATCAGAGCCTACACCTACATTAGCTCCGGGATGAAACTTCGTTCCTCTTTGACGGACAAGGATATTGCCAGCTTTTACAAACTGTCCACCAAATCTTTTTACACCAAGTCTTTTAGCTTGGCTGTCTCTTCCATTTCTTGAGCTTCCAACACCTTTTTTATGTGCCATTTTATCCTCCCATGATTTCTTTTATCTTTACTTTAGTATACCATTGTTTGTGACCTTTAAGTTTATGAATAGCCTTTTTTGACGGAGGTCTGTATACAACAACTTTTTTATCTTTTGCAGTTTCAATCACTTCAGCTTTTACTTTTAATCCTTCAATATAGGGAGAGCCTATTTTAAGCCCTTCATTACCCTGAAAAAGCAACACCCTGTCAAACATTATTTCATTTCCTGGTTCAAGATCAATCTTTTCAATTTTTAATACATCTCCCACTTTAACCTTAAACTGTTTCCCACCTGTTTCTATAATAGCGTACATGAAAAACACCTCCTCATGGAATTACTTTATTCAATGGATATTCAACAAATCCTGAAGCACCTGCCTCTTTAAGCTTGGGTAAAAGCTCTCTCACTCTTTTTTCATTTATTATAACCTCTACTGCATACCAGTTTTCATCATAAAGCTGGGAAATTGTAGGAGAATGTAGAGAATTAAGCAGGCTGAGCACTTTTTTAAGAGAATCCTTTGGAACATTCATCTTGAGTCCTACCTTTTCTTCAGCCAGCAGAGCACCCTGAAGAAGCATTGCTATGTCTTGCATTTTTTTCTTCTTCCACGGATCTTTCCATGCACTCTTATTGGCAATAAAACGAGTAGTTGACTCAAGAATTGTTTCAATAACGCGTAGTTTATTTGCCTTTAAAGAAGCGCCTGTTTCAGTTAAATCAACTATTGCATCAGCAAGATAAGGAGGTTTAACCTCTGTGGCACCCCATGAAAAATAAACTTCAGCTTTAATTCCTTTAGATTTTAAGTATCTTTTTGTATATCCTACAAGTTCAGTGGCAATTCTTTTATTCTGCAAATCTTCAATAGTTTTTATTGAAGAGTCTTCTGGCACTGCTATAACCCACCTAACTGGTCTAAATCCTTCTTTTGCATATCTGAGTTCTGCGACTTCTATTACATCTACATTCTGTTCAAGAATCCAGTCATATCCAGTAAGTCCGCAATCAAGATACCCTTTTTCAACATAAACTGGCACTTCCTGAGCCCTGAGAAGCATGGCTGAGATTTCCTCGTCATCAATTACAGGATAATAGGATCTATGGGAAACATGTATGTTGTATCCTGCTTTTTTAAATAGCTTCAATGTAGTTTCTTGTAGGCTTCCCTTTGGCAGCCCGAGTTTTAATACTTTTTCTTCCATTCTGATTTAGACCTCCGAAATAAACTTAGAAATTTTAGTTTAAAATTTTTAT
>NZ_JBMFOO010000014.1:0-9393 GCF_049969575.1 Thermodesulfovibrio sp.
GCAGCTACTGAACGAGTTATTTTTGTGCAGTCTACAACTAAAATAACAGGACATTTTAAAAGTTTTGCCAGTTCTGCTGAAGAAACTGTGCCTTCAGTATCAAGTCCATCATAAAGTCCTCTATTTCCTTCTATGACAGAGATATCTCCTTTTGCTCTTTCAATAAAAGATTTAATCACTCTTTCAGGAGGAATCATGAATGTATCAAGGTTGTAACATGGATTTTTTGAAAAAAGACTTAACCAGCCACTGTCTATATAGTCAGGACCTTTTTTAAAGGCAATGACATTTAATCCTTTATTAACAAGAAGTGAGATTACTGAAAGAGCTACAGTTGTTTTTCCTGCTCCACCACGAATGCCTGCTATAAGAATTCTTGGATACATTTGACAGAAACCTCTAAGCTAAAGTATCATGAAAATCTATGTATTTTCAAGATATAATTTTTACACTAAACAAATACTGGGCAGAAAAAGGATGTGTGATACTGCAGCCCTATGACATTGAGGTTGGAGCAGGAACTTTTCATAGTGCAACTTTTTTTAAAGTTCTGGGCACAGAGCACTGGCGTACAGGATATGTTCAACCATGTCGAAGACCTACAGATGGAAGATATGGAGAAAATCCAAATAGACTCGGACAGTATTATCAGTATCAGGTTATTTTAAAGCCATCACCTGCGAATTCTCAGGAGATTTACCTTGAAAGCCTGAAAGCTCTTGGTATAGAGCTTAACAGGCATGATATAAGATTTGTAGAAGATGACTGGGAATCTCCAACTCTTGGTGCATGGGGACTTGGATGGGAAGTATGGCTTGATGGAATGGAAATAACTCAGTTTACCTATTTTCAGCAGGTAGGAGGAATTGATTTAAATCCTGTTTCTGTTGAAATAACCTATGGGCTTGAGAGAATTGCCATGTATTTACAGGAAGTAGACAATGTGTTTGATATTAAGTGGAATGAAAAATTTACCTATGGACAGATTCATCGTGACTCTGAAATAGAATTCTCCTATTTTAATTTTGATTATTCTGATCCAGCATTAATAAAAAAACATTTTGATGATTTTGAAAAAGAATCAAGAAGAATGCTTGATTTAGGGCTTCTTTTGCCTGCCTATGAATTCTGTCTTAAGTGTTCTCACATGTTTAATCTTCTTGATGCAAGGGGAGTTTTATCAGTAGCAGAAAGAACGAATTATATAGCAAGGGTAAGGGCTCTTGCAAAGGCTTGTGCAGAATTTTATTTAAAAAAGAGGTCTACAAATGAATCTGCTTTTTGAAATAGGAGTTGAGGAAATTCCAGCAAGATTTATTCCGCAGGCAATCGAGCAATTGGAAGAAAACTCGGGGAAAATTTTTTCTCACTTCAGAATAAATATTGAAGAATTAAAGGTTTATGCAACACCAAGAAGGCTTACAATTAAGGCAAAGGTTTCAGAGGAACAAGCATCAGATGAAAGGCTTATATGGGGTCCTCCTGCTCATCATGCCTTTGATGAACAGGGAAAGCCAAAAGAGGCTGCATATGCCTTTGCAAAAGCACAAAACATAGATGTTTGTCAATTAGAAATCAAGAAAAAAGGCAAAGGAAACTATGTTTGCGCTAAAGTCACACAAAAAGGAAAAAAAACAGAAGAAGTTTTGCCAGAGCTTTTAAAGGAATTATTCTTTTCCCTTAGTTTCCCAAAGATGATGAGATGGGGAAGTGGAACTATAAAATTTGTAAGACCTGTACGATGGCTTATGTGTTTGTATAATGATAAAGTAGTTTCATTTGAGATAGACGGCATAAAAGCAGAAGAAAAGACCTACGGGCACAGATTTCTTACTGAAAATTCAATATCTTTATCAAAAATACAGGATTATGAAAAAGCTCTTAATGAAGCCTTTGTAATCGTTGATCAGAAAGAAAGAAAACAGATAATAATCAGTGAAGCTCAAGAGCTTGCAAACAAAGTAAATGGAAAAGTTCTGCTGGATGAAGAGCTTCTCACAGAAGTAAATTATCTTGTTGAGTTTCCTAACTCAGTTTTATGTGAGTTTCCTGAAGAATATTTAAGTCTTCCTGAGGAGTTGCTCATTACAGTTATGAAAGATCATCAAAGATACTTTGCAGTTACTGATTTTAATGGAAAACTGAAAAATTATTTTATCGTAGTAACTAATACAATAAAAGAAAATGAAGATAATGTTAGAAAGGGTGCTCAAAAGGTTATAAAAGCAAGATTTGAAGATGCAAAGTTTTATTATGAGGAAGACATTAAAAAGGGATTGGATAGTCTTGTTGAGGCAACAAAGGGCATAGTATATCACGAAAAACTTGGAAGCCTATATGATAAAAGCTTAAGAATTTTAAAAATAGCTGAAAGAATTGCTCAAAAAGTTTTACCCAACAAGATTGACTCCCTCCGAATTGCTGCCAGATACTGTAAAGCTGATCTTGCCAGTGGGGTTGTTGGAGAGTTCCCAGAACTTCAGGGAATAATGGGTGGATATTATGCAAAAGCAGCAGGACTAACACAGGAAGTTGCAATGGCAATTACAGAGCATTATCTTCCAAAGAGTTTTACAGATGCTCTGCCTTCTACAGAAGAAGGTTGTCTTCTAAGTTTAGCAGACAAACTTGATCATATTGCCTCGTTTTTTTATCTTGGACAGATTCCTTCAGGGACAGAAGATCCCTTTGGTTTGAGAAGGGCAGCAAATGGAATTTTATCCATACTATTAAGAAAAAAATATCCTTTAAGCATTGAAGATTGTGTTGATACAATAGAGAATTTTGTTGATGAAAATATAAAGAAGCAGATTTCAACTTTTATTGCTCAAAGATTGGAAAGCTATTTTGAGAGTTCTAATTATGGAGTAAATTTGATAAAAACAATCACTGATTTTATTCTGCTTCGTCCTGTTTATGAAGTTGAACAAAGGCTTCAGGCAGTAAAATTATTTTATGAAAGACAAGATTTTGATTCTTTTTTTCTTGCAGTAAAGAGAGTTTCAAATATTATTAAAAATTATGAAAAATTTGAACTAAATCCATCTGTTTTAATTACACAAGAGGAAAAAAATCTTTACAATGCAATTATAGAAAAAAAAGACCAGCTAAAGGAATATTTAACAAAAGCTCAATTTCTTGATGCCTTAAATTGTCTTAATACCCTTACCCCATTTATAAACAACTTTTTTGATAGAGTGCTTGTTATGGATAAAGATGAAAATATCAAAAGAAACAGACTTGCGCTCTTGCAGGAGTTGGCTTTGCTGTTGAAATCTATTGCTGACCTTTCAAAGCTTTATTAATTGTTGTATTATATAAATATGAAAAAACACGGCAAGCCTGTTATAAAAATCCTCCATGGAGGCAAAAAATGAGCATAAAAAATCTTTTCTTAGTTATTTTTTGTCTTTTCTTTGTCTTTGCTTGTGCTGAAAGAAAAATATATATGCCTGAAGGCAAAGTAGAAGGAGAAATCCCAAAAAAAGAAGAAAAAATAGAGGCTGGGAAACCAGAACAGCAAGAAGAAATTTCTACTGAAAAGATGTCAGAGCTTGTAAAAAAACTTCAAGATGAAGTTAGGGATATACACTTTGATTTTGATAAGTATGATATAAAACAGGAAGATATTCCAACTTTAAAAAAGGTTGCCTCTATTTTGCAGGAATACCCAGGACTGAAAGTTATAATTGAAGGTCATTGTGATGAAAGAGGAACAGCTGAATACAACTTTGCTCTTGGACAGAAAAGAGCAAATGCAGTGAAACAGTATTTGATAACTCTTGGAGTGCCTTCATCTAAAATGGAAATAATCAGTTATGGTGAAGAAAAACCTCTGTGCAATGAGCACAATGAATCTTGCTGGCAGAAAAACAGAAGAGCACATTTTGTGTTTATTGAGGAGGGAAAATGAAAAAAATTAGAATAGCATTTACAGGCATTATAGCTTCAGTAATTTTGTCTGGATGTGTTACAACAGGTGAGTTTGAACAGATGAAATCTGATATTGCCAGGCTTTATGTGGAAAACAACCAATTAAAACAGGAAATTTCAGAACTTAAAACAAGGGTTGACAAGATGTCTTCGGATTTAAGCTCAGCAGTGGCATTAAAGGAAGGGCAACTGACCCTTCTTGCTCAAACACAGGATTATGTAAAGGAGCTTCAAATTCTAAAAGGAAGATTTGAAGAAAATTCTTTTCAGAATGAAAAAAAATTTAAGGAACTAAGCGATAAAATAGCAGAATTACAAGCTAAATTAACTCAGCCAGCTCAACCCTCAGAAAAACAGCAACCAGCAAAAGCTCCTGAGGAACAATTAAAAGATCCCAAGGCAATTTATGATTCAGCTCATATTGATATGAAAAATAAGAAGTTTGCCTCTGCAAGAGAAAAATTTCAGGAAATAATAAAAAATTATCCAGATTTTGAACTTCTTCCAAATTCTTACTTCTGGATTGGCGAAACATATTATAATGAAAAAAAATATGAAGATGCCATTCTTGCATATGAAGAATTCTTAAAAAGATATCCAAAGCATGAGAAAGCTCCTGGTGCACTTCTTAAAGAAGGAATGGCTTTTGTTGAGTTGAAAGATAAAAAAACAGCAAAGGTGGTTTTTGAAAGAGTTATTGAAAGATATCCTCAATCCAAGGAAGCAGAGATTGCTCAGCAAAAAATAGCTGAGATACTTAAAAGCTGGAATTCTGATAAAAAGCCTACCAAAAAAGTAAAAAGCAAAACAAAAAGATGAAAGATAATTTTAACAGAAACATTGATTATTTAAGAGTTTCAGTAACTGATAGATGTAATCTCCGCTGCATTTACTGCATGCCTCAGGAAGGTATTAAATTTGTTCCTCATGATGAAATATTGCGTTATGAGGAAATCCTTAAAATAATAAGGATTGCTACGACAATAGGAATCTCTAAAATAAGGATAACAGGTGGAGAACCTCTTGTGAGAAAGGACATTGTAAGTTTTATTGAAAGACTCTCTAAGATACAGGACATAAAAGACATGGCAATGACAACAAATGGCACACTTTTAAAAAAATATGCAAAGGACCTATACGAGGCAGGGCTTAAAAGAGTTAATGTTAGTCTTGACTCTTTAGATGAGAATAAATTTAAAACAATAACAAGATCAGGCTCATTGAAAGATGTTCTTGAAGGGATTGAACAGGCTTATAAAGCCGGACTATATCCTATAAAGATAAATGTAGTGGTAATGAAAGGAATTAATGATGATGAAATAGAAAAATTTGCCCGCTGGAGCATGGAAGTTCCCTATCAAATAAGGTTTATAGAGTTTATGCCAATTGGGCAAAACAACTGGGAAAAAGAGTTATTTATCTCTGGAGAAGAGGTAAAACAAAAAATAGAAAATACAGTAGGCAGTCTTATACCTGTTGAGATAAAAAAATCAGGACCAGCTGAGTATTTTATTCTTGAAGGTGCAAAAGGATTGCTGGGTTTTATAAGTCCTCTTTCAGCCCATATATGCACAAGATGTAACAGGCTCAGGCTTACTGCAGAAGGGAAATTAAGACCATGTCTTTTCTCAGACAGAGAAATTGATTTAAAAAGAATTTTAAGAAGCGGTGCATCAGAGGATGAAATAAGACAAATTCTTATAAAAGCAATTCAGCTTAAGCCTCAGAGCCTCTCTGACAATAGACCTTTAAGAGCGATGTCAACAATAGGGGGCTGAGTTTTTTTGAAAATTCCTGTATCAGTGGCAATCATAACGAAAAACGAAGAAAAAAACATTAGAGATGCTCTGGAGTCTGTTAAAGATTTTGAGGAGATTGTTGTTATTGACTCCTTCAGTGAAGACACAACAGTGCAGATATGCAGTGAATATACAGGGAAGATTTTTCAGTGCCAATGGCAGGGTTTTGCCAGACAGAAACAGCTTGCTATAGATAAAACAACTCTTCCATGGGTTCTGGTTTTAGATGCTGACGAAAGAGTTACAGAGGCTTTAAAAAAGGAGATAAGGGATAAAATTAATGAAGATAAAGATGGATATTTTATACCAAGAAAGAATTTTTTTCTTGGTAAATGGATCAAACACAGTGGCTGGTGGCCAGACTATACGCTTAGACTTTTTAAAAAAAGCAAAGGAAAAATGCAGAAAAGACAGGTCCATGAAAAAATCCTGGTTGAAGGTAAAGTGGGACATTTAAAAGAGCCTCTGCTTCATTACACTTATCACAGCATTGATGATTTCATAAGAAAAATGAAGAGCTATGCCTGCCTGGCAGCAGAGGAGATTGTTAAAAACAATCCTTCTCAATATAAAATAATTTTTAGGATGATCTTTTCTCCTCTTTTTACTTTTTTTAAAATGTATATTTTACGAGCAGGATTTCTGGATGGTCTGAGAGGATTTATTCTGGCAGTTCTTTACAGTTTTTACTCCTTCTTAAAATATGCCGAAGCATGGGAAAAATATGGAAATAGAAAAACAATTCAAAATTAAGTTTAAAAAACAATGGATAGATGACCTTGCAGTTTTCTGGAGACTTATTAAGGAACATCGTCTAAGACTCCTTCTGGCTCTTGTTTGCGGGTTTGCAATATCAGGAATAAATGGAGCCATTGCATGGAGTGTTAAGCCTGCAATGGATCAGATTTTTGTTAAAAAATCTTCGGAGTATCTTTATCTGATTACTTTTGGAGTTGTGATTCTTTTTACTCTAAGAGGTGTTTTTACATTTTTAAATAACTATCTAATGAACTCAATTGGTGCGAAAATAGTGAAAAATATAAGGGACATGATTTATGAAAAGCTTCTTAAACTGCCTTTTTCATTTTTTTGCAGGGATTCTTCAGGCAATGTCATCTCCAGGGTTTTAAATGATGTAGATCTGCTTAAAAGCACAGTTTCAAATACAATTAAAGACTTCATTGTTGAGGGATTGACTGTTGTTGTTTTAGCAGGTGTTGCTTTTTATCGTAGATGGGACCTTGCGATTCTTTCCTTTGTAGTTATTCCTTTTATGATTTATGTTATGACAGAACTTGGTAAAAACATGAAAAACATAGGCATGAAAACTCGATTAAGAATTGCAAAAGTGACCACTCTTCTTCATGAAACACTTCATGGTATAAAGATTATTAAGGCTTTTACAATGGAAAAAGACATGATTGAGCGTTATAAAAAAGCTCTTGGAGAGCATTATCGCAATATAATGCGCGAAGTAAGAACAGAAGAGTTTACCAATCTTCTTACAGAGGTGATTGCTGGAGTTGGTGTAGCAATGATACTTTTTTATGGTGGATGGCTTGTTGTTCACGACAAAATTTCTTCTGGAGACTTTTTTTCTTTTGCCACAGCTGTTATTCTCATGTATACTCCTCTTAAAAGGCTGAGCAGAGTAAATGCCTCTTTTCAGAGGGGAAGAAATGTTATTGAAAGATTGAGAGAAATAATATTTGTTGAACATGAGCCTGAAAAGGGAGTTGAAAAAGAGTTGAAAGGTCATATTGTGTTCAAAAATGTTTCTTTTAAATATCCACTTGCAAAGGATTATGCTTTAAAAAATGTTTCCTTTGAAATAAAACCTGGCGAAACTGTGGCAATTGTTGGTCCTTCAGGTGCAGGTAAAAGCACAATAGCAGATTTGCTTGCAGGATTCTGGTATCCCACAGAAGGAGACATATTGATTGATGGAGTAAGCATTCAGGAGCTTTCTCTTTACAGTTTGCGGTCTCAGATTGCTCTTGTAACTCAGGATATTGTTTTATTTAATGATTCAGTAATAAACAATATTAAATTTGGCAATATTTCATCCAGTTTTGAAGAAGCTCTGGCTGCTGCAAAACTTGCAGATGCCCATGATTTTATTATGAAATTGCCTCAGGGTTATGACTCCTTGATAGGAGAAAAGGGAATTTTGCTTTCAGGAGGACAAAAACAAAGAATAACAATAGCAAGAGCGATTCTTAGAGAACCGAAAATTTTAATTTTTGATGAGGCAACTGCGTCTCTTGATACAGAGTCAGAAGAGAAAATTCAAAGAGCACTTGAACAAATGAGAAAAGGAAGAACAACCATAGTAATTGCTCACAGGCTTTCTACAATCAAAAGAGCTGATAAAATCATTGTCATGGATAAAGGACAGATTATTGAACAAGGAACTCATGAAGAGTTACTCTCACTGGGAGGACTTTACAGTGAACTGTGGCATCTACAGTTTAGTCCAGGCTCTTCTTAAATCTTCTGTGAAACCAGTAATACTGTTCAGGATATTTTCTTATCAGGCTTTCAAGAATGAAGTTGTAATTTTCAATCAGTCTTACAAAATATTCATCGGAGGATAAAAAACTCTTGTTCTGAGATGGTTCAAGTGATTGAAAAATTTTTTCTTCCCTGTAAATTTTTATGGTGTGTTCTTCCTTTTCTCTCACAATGAAAATAGGAATTATTGGAGAATTCTTCCTTAAAGCAATTACAAAAGCACCTTTCTGACATTGAACATACTTACCAAAAAATTTTGCATATACTCCTGGTCTTGCCTGGTCAGCAAGGATAAAAACTATCATGTTTTTGTTTAATGCTTTAATAATCTCCTTTGGCACTTCTCTGTCAGAATGCATAGGAATTGGATAAATTTTATAGGAACTTATCAAATTGTAAAGAAATCCTTTTGGCAAATACTTTCCTTCTTTAAAAAGCACTGCTACAGGATAACCTTTTTCAGCGAGCCATGCAAGCATTACAGGAATATTTCCAATATGCCCGCTTAATGCAATAACTCCTTTATTTTGTTTTAATGCCTCATCAAGCACTTCAAGTTCCTCTGCCTTTGCCCATGAAGCGAGTTTTTCATTTTTTTTGACAATAAAGGCAACTTCAAGGGCAGTTAATATAACTTCCTGAATAAATTTTTTCAGGATTTTTTTTAGTTCTTTTTCGCTGTATTGCCCTTGAAAGGCGATTTTTAAATTTTCGAAGGCAATATGTTTTCTTGACCAGGGAATGTAGTAAAGAAGGCTTCCTAACAGGATTGAAAATTTCTGAAGATGCTGTTTTTTTAAAATTTTTCCAAGCCAAAAAAATAGTTTAAGCCCACCCTGGAAAATAATATGTTTCATAAATGCTTTCATAAATTAGTTCAAAGATTAATTATAATACCCTCATGTAAGAATTACAAGGATTAGGAAGTTTTAAGAAAAACAACGAAATTGTAATTTCATACAAATTTGTATAATCCATATTCTCACAAATCCTTTAAAATCAATGAGTTACACTCTGGCACATATTTCGCATTTATAAAAGTAAAAATTAAATGGAGGTGCTGTTATGAAAAGTTTTAGGTATGTTGTAGTAGTTTTAGCTCTTCTGATGTCTGTTTCTTTGGTTAAGGCAGAGGAAGTAAAAAAGG
>NZ_JBMFOO010000014.1:9493-11310 GCF_049969575.1 Thermodesulfovibrio sp.
GGTTTCCACTTTCAAACAAGGCAAAAAGAATCGTGGATGGAAATTCTTACAATCCCAATGGACATCTTGATAATACATGGGTAACAGGAATTAACATAACATTTAATTTTTAAGGAGGAATAAGATGAAAAAGTTATTTAGCATATTCATATTAACAATGATGATTTTAGCAATTTCAACGAATCTAATATTTGCTGAAACAGCTGCTCAGGCTGAGCCTCAGCCAAAGCTTGACACAGGTGACACAGCATGGATGATTGTGCAACTGCTCTTGTTATGCTAATGACAGTGCCCGGACTTGCATTGTTTTATGGTGGACTGGCAAAGAAAAAAGATGTTCTTAACACGATTGCAATGAGCTTTGTGAGTTATTGCCTTGTGAGCTTACTGTGGGTGCTTTATGGATACAGCCTTACATTTTCAGGAGATTTTGCAGGAATAATCGGCTATCTTGATAAGGCATTTTTATCAGGAGTTAAAATGAACTCACTTCAGGGAACAATACCTGAGGTTTTGTTCTGCGTGTTCCAGCTTACTTTTGCTGCCATTACTGTTGCTTTGATAAGTGGTGCATACATTGAGAGGATGAAGTTTTCAGCCTGGGTATTTTTTTCAGTTTTGTGGGTGAGCCTTGTTTATGTCCCTGTAGCACACTGGGTATGGGGTGGAGGATTTCTTGCGAAGATGGGTGCTCTTGATTTTGCAGGTGGAACAGTTGTTCATATAAACGCTGGTATAGCGGCTTTAGTTGGAGTGCTTATTCTTGGTAAAAGAAAAAATACTCTTCTTCTGCCAAACAATCTTACTTTGGTAGCAATTGGTGCTGCACTTCTGTGGTTTGGATGGTTTGGATTTAATGCAGGAAGTGCAGCTGCATCAAATGCTCTCGCTGCACAGGCATTCATTAACACAAATACTGCAACAGCAGTGGCAGCTCTTGCATGGATGTTTACAGAGTGGGCAGTAACAAAGAAGCCAACTGTGCTTGGTCTTACATCAGGAATGATCGCAGGTCTTGTTGCAATTACGCCAGCAGCAGGATTTGTAAATATTGTAGGTTCAATTGTAATTGGTGCTGTTGCAGGGTTTGTATGCTACTTTACTGTCACTGCAATGAAACCAAAGATAGGATATGATGATGCCCTTGATGTATTTGGGATTCACGGTGTTGCAGGAATACTGGGTGCAATTCTTACAGGAGTTTTTGCAGACCCTTTAGTTAATGAAACTGGGAAAGGGCTGCTCTATGGAAATCCAGGTCAGCTATGGACACAGAGTATAGCTGTTTTAGTTACTATAGTTTACACAGCTATAATGACTGCGTTAATATTTTTCGTGCTAAGAATATTCATGAAGGTCAGAGTTACAGAGGAAGAGGAAATTACAGGGCTTGACGCATCCCAGCACAGTGAAAGAGCATATAACATATAAAAAGGAGGAATACAATGAAAAAGATTGAGGCAATAATTAAACCCTTTAAATTTGAAGAAGTAAAGGAAGCGCTTGTTTTAGCAGGCATTCAGGGAATGACAGTGACAGATGTAAAGGGATTTGGCAGGCAGAAAGGTCATGTAGAGATTTACAGAGGCTATGAGCTTGAAGTGATATTTATACCAAAGATAAAGATTGAAGTTGTTGTGCCTGATAGCCTTGTTGACAAAGTAATCAATGTCATACTGGAGAAGGCTTACACAGGAAGTGTAGGGGATGGAAAGATATTTGTTATTCCTGTTGAAGATGCTGTGAGAATCAGAACAAAAGACAAGGGTGAACAGGCGATATGATAATAATGTAAAATCGGCAGGAGCTTTCCTGCC
>NZ_JBMFOO010000014.1:11410-13689 GCF_049969575.1 Thermodesulfovibrio sp.
CAAGGGTGAACAGGCGATATGATAATAATGTAAAATCGGCAGGAGCTTTCCTGCCAGCAAATTGACCCGGCATGGTTCAAATGTTATAATAGTTAGTTTAACGGCAATTATTTGCCGTTTAGAGTATGAATAAAAATGAAAACATAGAATTAAAGGCACTTTTTGAAATTAGCAGGGTTTTAACTTCTTCTTTTGACCTTGAGAAAAATCTTTATTCTGTTCTTGAGATTCTCTCAAAAGAACTTGATATGCGAAGAGGAAGTATTTTTCTTTTTGACAAAAAGACAGAAGAAATCAGTATTGTTGCTGCCTATGGATTGACTCGGGAGGAGATTAACAGAGGCAAATACAGAGTTGGTGAAGGTATTGTCGGTAAAGTGATAGACACAGGATTGCCGATGTTTATTCCGGACATTGAAAAGGAGCCTCAGTTTCTCAATAAAACAGGAAGCAGACCAAACAAAAGAGGCATTTCCTTTCTTTGTGTTCCAATAAAGATTGAGGATGAAATTCTTGGCGTTGTCTCTGCTGATAGAATCTACTCAGATGAAATGGGAGAAGTGGATGATGATCTTAGAGTTCTTTCAATAGTTGCATCCCTTATTGCTCAGTTTCTGAAACTATGGGAGAGTTATAAAGTCATGGAAAATGAGAATTTGCTGCTGAAAGTACAACTTAAAGACAGATATAACTTTCCCAATCTTGTAGGACAATCACCCTCTTTTCAGGCAGTGCTTAAAACAGTGATGAAAGTTGCAGAAACAGACGCAACAGTGCTACTTTTTGGAGAGTCTGGAACAGGTAAAGAGCTTATTGCAAAGACAATTCATTTTCAGAGCAAAAGAGCAAAGGGCCATTTTGTGGCAATAAACTGCGCTGCAATCCCTGAAAACCTTCTTGAAGCAGAGCTTTTTGGTTCTGAAAAAGGAGCATTTACAGGTGCTGTAAAGAGAATTGGCAAATTTGAACAGGCAAATGCAGGGACAATTTTCCTTGATGAAGTAGGTGAGTTGCCTCTTTCGCTTCAGCCAAAATTATTAAGAGTGCTTCAGGAAAGAACAGTTGAACCTCTTGGTTCATCAAAAACAATAAAGGTTGATGTGAGAATAATTGCAGCAACAAACAAGGACCTCTCAGAGGAAATAAGAAAAGGAACATTCAGGGAAGATCTTTTCTGGAGGCTTAATGTTATACCCATATACATTCCACCCCTGAGAGACAGAAAAGAGGACATTCCCCTGCTTGTTGAGCATTATCTTAAGAGGTTCTGCAAGATTTATAAAAAATCAGTCTTAATTGATGAAGAAGCATTAAGGATGCTTGTTTACTATGACTGGCCTGGAAATGTAAGAGAGCTTGCCAACACCATAGAAAGGCTTGTTGTTATGTCAGAGAGCAATAAGATAAAGGTTTATGACCTTCCTGATACTGTAAGAGGAGTATTTAAAATAAAATCCTCTTTCTGTGGAGAACTAAAACTTCCCAAAGAGGTTGAAGAACTTGAAAGAATACGCATCATGGATACTCTTCCAAAATTTAATTATAATATAAGAAAAACAGCCCATGCTCTGGGTCTTACTGAACGGCAGCTTAACTACAGAATAAAAAAATACGGAATTTTAATAAAGAAAGGAGTAAATCTTAATGATAGCGATAATTAAAAATATTAAATCAGAAGGTCCAGGAAGCATAGAGAACTATTTAATTGAAAACTTAATTCCATACAAAATCTTTGAAGCAGAACAAGGGCAATTGCCTTCAACCCTTGAAGATTTCACAGGACTAATCATTATGGGTGGACCAATGGGTGTTTATGAGATGGATATTTATCCCCATCTAAAGGTAACTTCAAGGTTAATAAGAGAGGCAATAAACAGAAACCTGAAAGTTCTGGGAATATGTCTTGGTGCTCAATTAATTGCCCATACGCTTGGAGCAAGGGTTTATAAGGGACACGGTGAGGAAATTGGCTGGCATGAAATAGAGCTTACAGCAGAGGGTTTAAGAGACCCATTAATGATTGCCCTTGCAAAGCATCCATCAGTTGGTGATGTATGGAGGAAATTCAAAGTCTTTCACTGGCATGGAGACACCTTTGATTTACCAGTTGATGCGGTTCATCTTGCAAAATCCTCTTTTTATGAAAATCAGGCATTCAGATATAAACACAATGTCTATGCTTTGCAGTTTCATATTGAAGTAACAAGAAAGCTTCTTGAAGAATGGTTTGAGGACCATCCTTTAAGAGAAAAAATCCTCAATGAAGCAGAAAAAATAAA